>JAFYWD010000006.1 GCA_017558205.1 Lachnospiraceae bacterium
AAAAAATAGTTGATAAATAACCAGCATTAGGATAGAATGGGATAGGCGGCAGGAAGCTGCCCGGTTATCACAGAAGTGATGATACTTGGATAAGAACAGAATTTTAAGTATAATTCTCAATATTATTGTATAGCTAAAGATTTCTATATAGGCATTTAAGCCTGACATATATTATCATGATATTTGATGAAATGTTGCTTTGAAGGCACACAAAAATCCAGAAGGTTTTTGTGTGCTTTTTCTACGTAAAAATTCTAAAACGAAGGAGGATATATGAACATAGAGAATTTTTTTAAGACATATCCTGAAGTGGCCATAGCTTTTTCAGGAGGTGTAGATTCAGCCTATTTATTATGTATGGCAAAAAGATACGGAAAGAGAGTAAAGGCATATTATGTAAGATCTGAATTTCAGCCGGAATTTGAGTATCAGGATGCTTGTAAAATAGCAGAACAGTTAGAGGCAGAAATGAAGGTAATTTATCTTAAAGGTTTGGAAGATCATAAGGTGAGAGAAAATCCCCAAAATCGATGTTATTTTTGTAAAAAAAATATTTTTGGAAATATATTGGAAGAGGCAAAAAATGATGGTTTTCAGGTGATTTTAGATGGAACCAATGCTTCAGATGATGCGGGTGACCGTCCGGGGATGAAGGCATTGGAAGAAATGAAGGTCATGTCTCCGCTTAGACTTTGTGGCTTAACAAAAGAAGAAATCAGGAAACGCTCAAAGAAGGAAGGTTTATTTACCTGGGATAAGCCGGCCTATGCCTGTCTGGCTACAAGAATACCGACAGGAGAGTTGATTACGGAAGAAAAATTACAGGCTGTGGAAAGGGCAGAGGGTTATTTGTTTTCTTTGGGTTTTCAGGATTTTCGTGTAAGGTCGAGAGAATTTCATGCCATTTTACAATTGCCCTTCAGCCAATGGAAATTACTGGTGGAAAACCGCGAAAAGATATTACAGGAATTAAAGAAAGATTTCCGGTCAGTCGTACTGGATTTGGAGGTAAGGGATGAGTAAGGATATCAGAGTACTTTTAGAGCAAATTAAAGAGGGAACCGTGGAAATTGAGGAAGCAATTCTGGAATTAAAGAAAAAGCCCTTTGAAGATATTGATTTTGCCAAGGTAGATATGCACAGAAAGCTGAGACAGGGAACGGCAGAAGTTATCTACGGAGCGGGGAAAACACCGGATCAAATGATTCATATTATCGAGGCTATGAAAAGAAATGAACAGGAAACTATCTTAATTACCCGATTGAAGGAAGAGGCAGCAGAGGAAATAAAGAAAGCTCATTCCTTGCAATATTTTAAAGAAGCACGCTGTGGAATTATAGGGGAGTTTCCTAAGCCTGACGGCATAGGAAAGGTAGTAATTGCAACGGGAGGCACCAGTGATATTCCGGTAGCAGAAGAGGCGGCTGTTACAGCGCAGGTGTTAGGAAATGAGGTCATTCGCCTATATGATGTGGGAGTGGCCGGACTTCACCGAACATTAGCTCACTTAGATACTATTATGAGTGCAACGGTGATTATTGCCATAGCAGGGATGGAAGGGGCGCTTGCCAGTGTGATTGGAGGTCTGGCTGATTGTCCGGTGATTGCAGTGCCTACCAGTATTGGTTACGGAGCCTCCTTTCAAGGCTTATCTGCCTTATTATCCATGTTAAACTCCTGTGCCAGCGGAGTATCAGTAGTGAACATTGATAATGGGTTTGGGGCAGCTTATATGGCCAATATGATTAATCACATCAACAAAAAGTAAAAGAAAAGAGTACAGGGATAGAAAAAGCCTTATTATATATAGGCTAATGAACTGATAGGCAGTAATAAGGAGGGCAAAATGAAAAGATTATATATTGATTGTTCCATGGGAGCAGCAGGGGATATGCTGGCAGCAGCTTTATTGGAATTATTTCCTAACAGAGAGGAAATCATCAATGAATTAAATAGTCTGGGATTGGAAGAAGTGATTTATCAACAGGAAAAAAGTGTGAAATGTGGGATTACGGGAACACATTTTAAGGTTCTTGTCCATGGAGAAGAAGAGGGAGAACACCACCACGAAGATCATCATCATGAGGGACATCACCATGAGGAACATCACCATGAGGGACATCACCATGAGGGACATCACCATGAAGGACATCATCATGAAGGACATCACGAAACAGGTCATCACCATGGAAGGGGAATGCATGAAATCGGACATATTGTCAATGACCATTTAAAATTGACGGAAAGTGTAAAGAAAGCAGTGATGTCAGTCTATGGTCTGATTGCTGAGGCTGAATCAAAGGTACATGGTGTTCCGGTATCACAGATTCATTTTCATGAGGTAGGAAATATGGATGCTATCGGGGATATTGTTGCAGTATGTACTATGCTGGATAAAATAGGAGCAGATGAAATCATGGCTTCTCCTATTCATGTAGGCAGCGGACAGGTGAAGTGTGCTCATGGGATTCTTCCGGTACCGGCACCGGCCACAGCGGAAATTTTAAAAGGAATTCCCTGCTATGGAGGAGAAATTAGGGGAGAGCTTTGCACACCTACGGGAGCAGCTCTATTAAAATATTTTGTAAAGGAATTTGGGAAGATGCCTATTATGGCGATAGATAACATTGGCTATGGAATGGGAAAAAAAGATTTTCCCCAAGCTAATTGTGTCAGAATATTCTTGGGCAGAACAGAGGATAAACAGGATTCTATTTGTGAATTCAGCTGTAATGTGGATGATATGACGGGAGAAGCCATGGGATTTGCTATGGAAAAACTGCTGGAGGCAGGAGCTGTGGATGTATATTTCACCCCGATTTATATGAAAAAATCAAGACCCGGAATCCTTCTTAGAGTTATGTGTCATGAGGAGAAAAAGGGAGCTGTTATAAAAGCTATTTTTAGAAATACCAGTACCATTGGTGTTCGTGAAAATATCCTGACCAGATATATTCTCGAAAGAAAATCAGAGGAAGTAGAGACCTCCTATGGAAAACTTTCCTGTAAAACTTCTTCTGGATACGGTGTAAACAGAAAAAAATATGAATATGATGATTTGGTAAAAGCGGCAAAAGAGCATAATCTATCATTGGAAGAGCTTCTTTTAAGGCTGAATAACTGAGAAAGGAAGGATATCACAATGAAGACAAATAAAATTTTAAGATTACTGCTGCTTTTCATTATGGGCATCTATCTGGTTGCCTGTAAGCAGGAAGAGCAGGCTGTACAAGAAAAGGATAGTGTGGTGATTGCCATTGGAACAGAGCCGGAAACACTGGATCCTACTCAGGGCTGGGGGCATGGAAATTCACCCATAGTACAAAGTACCTTGGTACGTTATAATTCAGACCTAACCTTTGAAAATGACCTGGCTACTTCCTATGAACTTTCAACGGATGGACTTACCTGGACCTTCCATCTGCGTGAGGATGCTAAATTTACAGATGGGAAAAGAGTGACAGCTTCCGATGTTGTTTTCACACTGGAAACAGCTAAAAAAGCCCAGGGTGCTGTAGACTTGACTTATATGGAAAGTGCTGTTGCAAAGGATGACAGTACTGTAATTATCACCCTTTCCCAGCCTACTTCTATTTTTCTTAATACACTGGCTTCGGTAGGGATAGTTCCCAAGCATGCCTATAGTGAGGAATATGGAAGAAATCCCATAGGCTCAGGACCCTATAAATTCGTGGAGTGGAAATCTCAGGAACAGATTATGTTTACAGCAAATGAGGATTACTATGAGGGAGAGCCTGCCATTAAAAATGTAACTGTTGTTTTTATGTCTGAGGATGCAGCCCTTGCGGCTGTTTTGGCCGGAGAGGTTGATGTAGCCTATTCCAGTGCTACCTTGGGAAATACCAAGGCGGAAGGATATCGTGTAGAAAGGATAGCCTCTGCGGATAACCGGGGCTTTACCTTACCCATGCTCCCTGAAGAAGGAAAAACAACAGAAAGTGGAGCTCCTATTGGAAATAATGTTACCTGCCACAGGGAAATACGTCAGGCCATTGCCTATGCTATTGACAGACAGTTAATTGCAGATACCGTATTAAATGGCTTTGGAAGGCCGGCTTATTCTGAAAATGACGGAATGCCATGGAATAATCCGGAGGTCAAAATAGAGACAGATTTAGAATATGCAAAAAAGCTTCTTTTGGATGGGGGCTGGTTGGATAGTGATCAAGACGGAATCGTAGAAAAAGATGGGATCACGGCTGAGTTTAAATGTGTTTACCCGGCAGGAGATTCTGTACGTCAGGCCATTGGAATGGCAGTTTCGGAACAGCTGAAGAAAATCGGAATCAAGCTTACCATTGAAGGGATGAGCTGGGATGAAATTATGAAGGTAATGTTTTCTGAGGCTGTTTTAATGGGATGGGGATCAGCTATCCCTAATGAAACCTATTATTTATATCGTTCGGAGGGAGCCTTGTTGGATGATTTTTATAATCCGGAAGGTTATCAGAATTTAAAAACAGATAAATATCTGAGGGCTGCCATGGAAGCATTAACGGTAGAAGAAGCTAATGAAAATTGGAAAAAGGTACAGTGGGATAATAATACAGGAACTTCCATGAAGGGAGAGTGTCCCTGGGTCTGGGTTGTAAATCTGGATCATGTAACCTATGTACGTGATGGGCTGTCCATAGGTGAGCAGCCGATACATGGTCATGGCCATGGTCTTCCTTTAATACAAAATTTAAAGGACTGGAAATGGCAGTAAAATAAAAAAGGAAAGGTACAGATGAAGATGACAGGCAGAAAGCTCATTGATATTTTTATAAGAAACAGTATAAAAATGCTGTCGTTATTATTGGCGGTAAGTTTCCTGTCTTTTTTACTTGTAAGTCTGTCTCCCATAGATCCGGTAGGACAGTATATTTTGGGACTTCAAACAGCTGTTTCGCCGGAGCAAAGGGCTGAAATCGAAGAATATTGGGGAGTAAATGAACCGCCTGTGGAACGATATTTTCATTGGCTGACAGAAGTCCTTCAGGGAGAGTTGGGAGAATCTGTTATCTATCGGAGACCTGTAGCAGAAATTATCGGTGAGCGTTTTATTAATTCTTTGGCTTTAATGCTTTGTGCCTGGCTGATTTCCGGAATATTTGGTTTCATTTTAGGAATTGTAATGGGCAGATATTATGATAGGTGGCCGGATAAAATATTAAAAAAAATCTGTTATATTTTAAGCTCCATGCCTACTTTCTGGATAGGCCTTCTGTTGCTTTTGATTTTCGGGGTATGGCTGAAGTGGTTTCCCATTGGTTTTTCTTCTCCCATAGGTGTTTTGAGTAGGGATGTCTCCTTAGGAGAGAAAATTTATCATTTAATTCTGCCTGCCTTTACTTTAAGTCTGATGTCCTTTTCCGGCATAGCATTGCATACCAGGGAAAAGCTATGGGATGTAATGAATAGTGATTATGTATTGTTTGCCAGAACAAGAGGAGAGGATGAATGGACTATTTTGAAACGCCATGGGATAAGAAATGTAATTCTCCCTGCATTAACCCTGCAGTTTAGTTCCTTTGCAGAATTGTTTGGCGGCTCTGTGATAGCAGAAAATGTATTTAGTTATCCGGGACTGGGAAGTGCAGTTTCAGCAGCAGGCTTACAGTCGGATCTTTCACTTCTGCTGGGGATTACCTTATTTTCTGCTTTATTTGTCTGTACCGGGAACATGATTGCTAATCTGCTTTACCGGATTGTGGATCCCGGGATACGGGAGGTAAAGGAATGAGAAGACAAAACTATAGGACAAGGGCAGTAATACTATCTGTACTGCTACTGGTCATTTTAATGGCGATTTATCTGAGTGGTATCTTTATTACAGAGGATATGATTCTGGGAAGCTTTTTAGAAGCTAAGTTACCTCCTGACTTTCAACATTTTTTTGGAACGGATGCCTTGGGAAGAGACTTATTTTTACGAACCCTGAAGGGCTTATCTGTAAGTATTACCATTGGTCTGGCGGCGTCCTTTATCAGTGGAATCATTGCTGTTTTGGTGGGAATAGGAGTGGCCTGTGGTTCAAAAAAAACAGAGGAAGCTATTACCTGGGTAATAGATCTGTTTATGGGAATCCCCCATATTGTTCTAATTATGCTGATTTCGTTTGCCCTGGGACGGGGCTTTTGGGGAGTTCTAATAGGAATATCTTTTACCCATTGGTGTGGGCTTGCCAGAGTGATCAGGGCAGAGGTGTTGCAGTTAAAGTCAGAACCTTATGTGGCTATATCTAAAAAGCTGGGGAAATCAGGAAGCTGGATTATGGTTCATCATATGCTTCCCCACCTTACGGGACAAATTCTGGTAGGATTGATTTTGATGTTTCCTCATGCTGTTTTGCATGAAGCATCCCTCTCTTTTTTAGGCTTTGGTTTGTCCCCGGAACAGCCTGCCATAGGAATCATTCTGGCAGAAAGTATGCGTTATTTATCTACCGGAATGTGGTGGATGGCAGTGTTGCCGGGATTACTGCTGGTAATTTTAGTATTACTGATAGATAAATTGGGACACTTGCTTCGTATTATTTGGGATCCATATAGCTCGCAGGGATAATGAAGGATAATTGGTTAAGTCAAAGACAGATAAGAGAGAGTTATTTGAAATTATGGAAGGAAAGTAACTGTTCAATATAGGAATGAGCTATTGAATAGTTGTGGATAGATGAAAATAAGATGAAATGTAAACAACAAAAATTACTGGAAATTCACAATTTATCCCTTTCCTTTCAAAGGTATGGAACATGGTTGAGACAAGAGAGCTTGGAAGTCATTTCAAACCTTGATTTTACAGTGGATAAGGGAGAAGTTGTGGCAGTGGTAGGTGCTTCCGGCTCAGGAAAGAGTCTTTTGGCAGCAGCTATTCTTGGGATACTTCCGCCAAATGCCATAGTACAGGGAGAAATCTATTATCAGGGAACCCGGCTTACAGCAAGGCTTCAAGAACAACTGAGAGGAAGAGATTTTGCCTTAGTACCACAGTCCACCACTTATCTAGACCCTCTGATGAGGGTGGGGCAACAGGCAGACGGACACAGAAAACCAAGACCAACAGAGAGAAGAAAGAAGATATTTGAAAAGCTTTCCCTGCCGGAGAAAACAGGGAAGCTTTATCCCTTTCAGCTTTCCGGAGGTATGACAAGACGAGTGTTAGTGGCTACCGCCATGCTGACAGAAGCACAGCTGATAATTGCCGATGAACCTACACCGGGAATGGGTGTCGAACAGGCTCTGGAAGCCTTACAAATGTTTCGTCAAATGGCAAATGAGGGAAAGTCTGTTATTTTAATTACTCATGATATCGATTTGGCAGTTTTGTTTGCCGATAAGGTGGCAGTGATTTATGGAGGAAATACGGTGGAGATCGCTTCTTCCAGGGATTTTGAAAGAGGGGAAGAAGGCTTACGCCATCCTTATACCAAGGCCTTATGGCGGGCTCTGCCTCAAAATGGCTTTGAGCCTGTTTGGGGAACACAGCCCTATGCAGGAAGTTGTATGAAAGGATGTATTTTTGCACCCCGTTGCTCTATGAGAACCTGGGAGTGTGAGGAAAAGATGCCGCCTATACGAGAACTCAGAGAAGGTGAGGTAAGATGTTATCATGCCACTTGAAGCAAAAAATCTCTATTTTAAGTTTCAAAAACAAGAATCATGGATTTTAGAGGATTGTAATATCAGAATTGAACAAGGGGAACGTGTAGTAATCCTGGCCCCCAGTGGCTATGGAAAAACCACCCTTGCTTTATTGCTGGCAGGGTATTTAAAGCCGGATAAGGGTCAAATACTTCTGGAAGAAAAGCAGTTACCAAAGGAAGGAATCTATCCCGTGCAATTGATTTTTCAGCATCCGGAAAAGGCCATTAACCCCCGATGGAAGCTAAAAAAGGTATTAGAAGAAGTTGGAGAAATTCCGGAAGGATTACTTACAGCCTTAGGGATTGAAAAGCCTTGGCTGGATCGCTTTCCCGGTGAGCTTTCCGGAGGAGAGCTGCAAAGGTTCTGTGTGGCAAGAGCCTTAATGGCAGAGCCCGGATATCTTATTTGTGATGAAATCAGTACCATGCTGGATACCATTACACAGGCACAAATCTGGCAGGTGATATTGGAGGAAGCCGAAAAAAGAAAGCTGGGATTACTGATTATTACTCATAACAGACATTTGGCCGAGAAAGTGGGAAGCAGAATTGTTGAGTTGGAATGAAGCAGATGTGCCAAAACAGGGATAAAATGTATGTGGGATTTTTCGTTGAATAAAGGAAATGACTATACTATAATGACTTATAAGATGGTTACAAGGAATAGAAAATCTCGTAAGGAACCTAAAATCCATCAAATTATACTAATGTCAGAGAAAAAAGGGTATAATATCCCTATATTTATTCAAAGTATCAGGAGGAACATGTGTGAGCCGGGAATTAAAAATGAGTGTATCTGCAGTATGTACCAAGGATGAAAAACAGTATGCCTATGTATCATTTTCAGATGAAAACAGGATGGCAGAGGGAAAGATTCCGGAGTGTATCATTATTTCTAATCAAGGCTTTACAGAGGATGAGGTTGTTCAGCTGGAAGACTATATGAGAAGAGAATTACGAACCTTAAAGAAGATGGCAGCCGGAATCCGGTTGATTGATGCTCTTGATTAAAAGCTTTAAGCATTTATGTTATGATAATAATAATTTAACTTGGAGAGAAAAGTTATGAGCTTTATTACAGAACCTACAAAAATAAAAGTAATCTTATGGGATATTGACGGAACACTACTGAACTTTAAAGAGGCAGAAAAATATGCCATCAGAAAGTGTTTTTCTATTTTTCAAATGGGAGAATGTGATGATTCCATGCTTCAAACCTATAGTAAGATTAATCAGGGATACTGGCAGAAGCTGGAGAGAGAAGAAATTACGAAAAAGGAAGTACTGGTGGGGCGTTTTCGTGATTTTTTTAAAGAGTATCATTTAGATGAAAATAAGGCTTCGGAATTTAACGAGGAATATCAAAAGCGTCTGGGGGATACCATCGTATTTTTTGAGGATGGCCTGGAGCTGGTAAAGGAGTTTAAAGGAAAGCTTCTTCAATATGCGGTTACCAATGGAACTAAGATTGCCCAGGAAAGAAAGCTTAAAAACTCCGGTCTGGACAAGCTGCTGGACGGAATTTTTATCTCCGAGGATGTGGGCTGTGAAAAACCGGGAATTGGATTTTTTACTAAGGTTTTTGAAGAAATCGGGAACTTTTCCCAGCCGGAGATTCTGATAGTGGGTGATTCTCTTACCAGTGATATCCGTGGTGGAGTAAATGCAGGAATTAAAACCTGTTGGTTTAATCCTGATAAGGAAAGTAATACCACAGATTTAAGAATAGATTATGAGATAAGCAGGTTGAAGGAAATAAGAGAAATTGTTTTTTAATGGCTGGTTTTTAACCAGGAGAAAGAGGAAAAATATGATTCGAAAAATGATGCCGGAAGATCGGCAGCAAGTAACAGATATGATGCGGGGTTTTTATGCCAGCCCGGCAGTACATACCAATGGTTCCGAAGAAATCTTCCTGTCAGATGTGGAAAATTGTATCAATGACTGCCCTTTTTTAGAAGGATATATTTTTGAGGAGGAAGGAGAGATTCAGGGATATGGCATGATAGCAAAAAGCTTTTCTACAGAGTTTGGAAAGCCTTGTATCTGGATTGAAGATATTTTTCTTAAAGAAGAGTATCGGGGAAAGGGAATTGCCCCTGAATTTTTTGCACTATTGGAAAAAACATACCCGGGTCATCTTTTTCGAATAGAGGCAGAAGAAGAAAACGAAAGAGCCGTGAAGGTATATAAAAAGGCAGGCTTCCGGGTACTTCCCTATTTGGAATTAGTGAAATAGAGGAAGTGGAATTTTCTCCTTATTTGAAAGAATTAAAAGCATATATTAATCAAATGACGAAAGAAAAGATAGAAAAGGAAGGAAATAGAAAGGAACTATCATGAAGGAAGTGATTCTCTTATTTAATTTTGAACAGTCAAAAGGAAGAAAGCTGGCGACACAGCTTATGATGATGAAGTTTAAAGTAAAGGCTGTAAAGGAAGAAGAATGGGGGTATCCCATAGGATATCTGTGCGGCAGCCTGGAAACCATAGAAGAAAAGGAAATCACAGAAGAGAAGCAGAAGCTGGACAGTCCCATGCTGGTAATGGCAGGAGTGGACGGAAAGCGTTTAAATCAGGTTCTTACTGCCATTAAAAAATCGGGGATCGGAAAAATTCCTTATAAGGCGGTAGTAACAGAAACTAATCAGCACTGGCTTCCCTTTGCTTTATTGGAGGAATTAAAGCAGGAGCATGAGCAGATGGAAAATGCTACAGAGGAGAAAGCAGGCGGGTTTCTACACAAAGAGCAGCCGGAGTAGTCGTAAAAATAACTTGCTATTATTTGATAAAAATGCTACACTTTCATGCGGATGGTATTCATTGGAAACTGTACCGTGAAAATGTAGCTTTTTCTTTTATCAGAGAAAGATTCTGGTAAAGGTTTGAATGAAAGAGGATCACCGAAGGAAGCAGGTGATAGTATTAGAATTGGATTTATAGGAGCAGGCAAGGTAGGTTTTTCCCTGGGAAAATATTTTGCGGAACATGACGTGCATGTATCCGGCTATTATAGTCGCAATTTAGATTCTTCAAAAGAAGCAGCAATTTTTACAAATTCAAAGTATTACGAAAAGATAGAAGATTTAATAATAGAAAGTGATACTCTTTTTCTTACCGTATCAGATCAGGCAATCGGTAAGGTCTATTCAGAAATTCAAAAGTATAATCTTTCGGGGAAAATTCTGGCTCACTGCAGTGGGGCCATGACCTCGGAAATATTTTCAGGCATCAGTCAAAAAGGAGCATTAGGGTGCTCTGTCCATCCAATTTGTGCCGTAAGCAGTAAGCAGACCGGCTATCGGGATTTATCCAAGGCGTATTTTACAATTGAAGGAAATGATAATAATCAGTTACTGTCTCTCTTACAGAAATGTGGTAATCCGGTGGAGCTGTTATCCTCAGAGTATAAGATTAAATACCATGGGGCTGCAGTTTTTGCCAGTAATCTGGTGATTGGCCTTTATCATAAGGCGGCAGAGATGCTAAAAGCATGCGGTCTCAGTGAAGAATTTTCTAAGAAGGCACTGGAACCCTTGTTTTTACAAAATTGCAATAATATTGTAACGAAAGGAGTAGTCTCTTCCTTAACAGGTCCCATAGAACGAGGAGATGATGGGACTGTAAGGAAGCATTTGGCAGTATTAGAGGAAGAGGAAAAAACTTTGTATCAATTATTGTCAAGAGAACTGCTTTTAGTAGCGAAAGAAAAAAATCCTGAGAGAAATTATGAAAAGATGGAAGAAGTTTTAAAAAATAATATCCTGTAAGGGATAGGAAGAAAAAGGATGGTGTGTGATGAAAAATACAGTTTTAACCTTTAAACAGGCAAAGGAAAAGGGTGAAAAGCTTACGATGCTGACAGCCTATGATTATTCTACTGCCAAGCTGATTGATGAAGCAGGAGTTAACTCAATTTTAGTAGGAGACTCCTTAGGAAATGTTATTTTAGGGTATGAAAATACCATCTCGGTTACCATGGAAGATATGATTCACCATGGAGCGGCGGTTGCCAGAGCGGCAAAAAATGCCCTGGTAGTGGTAGATATGCCTTTTATGTCTTATCAGACAAGTGTATATGATGCTGTTGTAAATGCGGGAAGATTAATGAAGGAAGCGAAGGCAGGTGCGGTAAAGCTGGAGGGAGGAAAGGAAGTCTGTCCCCAGATTCAGGCAATTGTACAGGCAGGAATCCCTGTTGTTGCCCATTTAGGTCTGACACCCCAGTCTATCCATGCCTTTGGTGGTTTTAAGGTACAGGGAAAAACAGAGGAAGCTGCAAAAAAATTACTGGATGATGCCATGGCTGTACAAAAAGCAGGAGCCTTTTGTGTTGTTCTGGAATGTGTACCGGCTAAATTGGCGGAAATCGTAACAAAGGGTTTGGAAATTCCCACAATTGGAATTGGTGCCGGAAATGTATGTGATGGTCAGGTTCTTGTATATCAGGATATGCTGGGAATGTTTTCTGATTTTACTCCTAAATTTGTAAAAAAATTTGCTAATGTGGGAGAAATTATGAAAGAGGCCTTCACAGCTTACTGTAAAGAAGTAGGTGAAGGAAGCTTTCCGGGTGAAGAACATGAATATACCATATCAGACCATGTGATTTCAAAATTATATTAACATAGGGAGTGAGACAAAATGCTGTTAACAGAAAAAATACAGGAAGTAAGAGAACAGGTAAAGCAGTGGAAAAAAGAGGGCTTCACAGTTGGGTTCGTACCTACTATGGGATATCTTCATGAAGGACACGGAAGCTTAATGCAGGAAGCAAAAAAGCAATGTGATAAAGTAGTAGTCAGTATTTTTGTAAATCCCATGCAGTTTGGAGTAAATGAAGATTTAGATAGCTATCCCAGAGATTTGGAGGCAGACAAAAAACTTTGCAGTGAACTGGGAGTAGACTTAATATTTCATCCTGATGTACAGGAAATGTATGCAGAGGGCTTTTGTTCCTTTGTTGATATGAATGGGTTAACAAAGGAGCTTTGCGGCAAATCAAGACCTATCCATTTCAGGGGTGTATGTACCGTAGTGAATAAATTATTTAATATTGTAATGCCGGATAAAGCCTTTTTTGGACAAAAGGATGCCCAGCAGCTGGCAGTGATTCAGAGAATGGTGAAGGATCTGAATATGGATTTGGAAATTATAGGCTGCCCGATTATCCGAGAGGAAGACGGCCTGGCAAAAAGCAGTCGAAATACTTATTTAAATCCCAAGGAAAGAAAGGCTGCATTAATTTTAAGTCAGGCAATCTTTAAGGGGGAGGAGCTTGTAAAGGCCGGGGAAAGAGATGCTGATAAAGTAGTATCTTTTATGAAGGAAATTTTACGAAGTGAGCCTATGGCTGAAATTGACTATGTAGAAGCAGTAAGCATGGATACCATTGAGAAAATTGAGCTTTTACAGGGAACAGTTTTAGTTGCTATGGCTGTTAAAATCGGAAAAACAAGATTGATAGATAACTTTATTATTACCGTATAATACCAATTGAGTAATTTAGAGAAAGGAAAAATAATGCAGATACATGGATTAAAAGGGAAAATACATCGTGCCACTGTAGTGCAGGCAGAGCTGGATTATGTGGGCAGTATTACGGTAGATGAAGCATTAATGGAAGCTGCCGGAATTTATGAGTATGAAAAGGTTCAGATAGTAGATGTTAATAATGGCTCTCGTTTTGAAACATATGTCATCAGCGGAGAAAGAGACAGTGGGATGATCTGCTTAAACGGAGCAGCAGCCAGAATGGTATCAGTAGGAGATAAAATCATTATTATGGCCTATGGTATTATGACGCCTGAGGAGCTGAAGGAAAATCCGCCTAAAGTGGTATTTGTGGATGATAATAACAGAATTACCAGACTTACCAGATATGAAAAACATGGAAGAATTGAAGATTTATAATAAATAAGCAGCCCTGCTGATAGTAAGTAGCTATGAGCAGGGCTAATTTTTATCCTATTTTTGAATAAGAAATTTTTTATGGGACTATGAAATTTTCTGTATTTTCAATCAAAGGTGCAAACTCAGGGTATTCGTCCATAAATTTATTGATAATTTCAGGCTGGTCCCAATAATGCATGGGAAATACCACTGAGGTTTTCGTATGCATTAAAAAATAAGTAATACCTTTTGCATAGTCCTTTTGCTGTCTGGGATCCAGAACTAGAA
Organism: Lachnospiraceae bacterium; assembly: GCA_017558205.1. Taxonomy (GTDB): domain Bacteria; phylum Bacillota; class Clostridia; order Lachnospirales; family Lachnospiraceae; genus SFDP01. Next base: position 13,826 of record JAFYWD010000006.1, read on the forward strand.
AAGCCAGGGAGATTTCTTTTCCTTCCAGCTTTTTTATCTCGTGTCGGTAACTGCCTGTCATTTGTTTGTTATATTGTTCACTTTCTTCTTCCCAGACCCAGTCGTTTAAATCACCGGCATGATAAATAGTTCCTTCCGGACATGTTAATAAAAAAGCAACTCCTTCATCGGTAGAAAGTAAGGTTTCCAAGGAGACATCCTCAGTGAAAGAATAGAAGCTGTTATGAGTAACAGTTGTTACCGGTACTTCTTCCGGATATTTTTTCACAGAAATATCTTTTGATAATACAGCCTGAATCTGTTCCATCCCTTGTTCCTTTAAAAGGGAAAATATGATAGGATTGTAATGGTCAGAATGGGCATGACTGGAAAAAACAAAGATTGGCTTACATTTATTAAGTGAGGGCAGCTTACCTTTGTAATAATCAAAGAGAAAATAGTATTGGTCAGTTTCTATTAAAAAACAGCTGTGATAAATATAGTTTATTTTCATGGAAAGTCCTTTCTGATTTATGAATATATGAAAATTTACATGGCTACCGGCTGATATTTTAAGTTATGATAGCTTAGTAATAATTACAATTTATCATATAAGAGCTGAAAAAAGCTATATCAATAATAAACTTTGTTTTTTTAGGTTAAAATATAACAGTTCAGCCATGACCAATCACAATGCTGATTGGTCATGTGAGAAAATGTAAATACGACACAATAAATTATAATAGACAGAAGAAAAAGAGGGGATTTTTATGACGAAAGAGGAGCGGTTGGGCAGTGGGCCTTTAGGTCCTTTGATTTTTGAAATGGTAATTCCGGCTGTAATTGCACAGCTGGTGAATGTACTTTACAGTATCGTTGACAGAATATACATCGGTCATATGGAAGGAGTGGGAAGAGAAGCCTTGACGGGAGTGGGAGTATGCTTTCCTATCCTGATGCTGATTTCTGCTTTTAGTGCTTTTGCCGGTATGGGCGGTGCTCCTCGAGCTGCCATCAGCCTGGGCAGAGGGGAGCATAAAATGGCGGAAAGAATCTTGGGAAATGCAGTGCTAATGCTTTTTGGCTTTTCCCTGATTTTAACAGTATTTTTTTCTGTTTATAAGAAGCCTCTCCTTATGGCCTTTGGAGCCAGCAGCAATACCATAGGATATTCTCTGGATTATCTGGACATCTATTTGCTGGGAACGATATTTGTACAATTTTCCCTGGGATTAAATATGTTTATTACCTGTCAGGGGCAAGCGAAAATTTCCATGATTTCCGTAATGCTTGGAGCAGGCAGTAATATTATTTTAGATCCTTTCTTTATTTTTGGTCTGGGCATGGGAGTAAGGGGAGCTGCTCTTGCGACCATAATATCTCAGGCTCTTAGCTGTATTTGGATTCTAAGCTTTTTATGTTCGTCACGAAGCAGTATCCGGATCAGGATGGAAAATCTGGTCCCTGATAGGAAAATTCTTGGAAGTATTGCTGCCCTGGGAATAGCTCCTTTTGTGATGCAGTCTACAGAAAGTCTGGTAACCATAGTATTAAACAGTGGCCTTCAAAGATATGGCGGCGATCTTTATGTGGGCACTATAACCATTATGCAAAGTGTCATGCAGTTAATTATTGTTCCGTTGCAGGGAGTACAGCAGGGGACTCAGCCTGTCATCAGCTATAATTTTGGAGCAGGAAACAAAGAAAGAATAAAGAAAACCATGTATTATTCTTTTTCCATGATTTTTTCGGGAACCCTTCTTTCCTGTCTGGCAACCTGTATATTCCCTGAGTTCTTTGCCTCTTTTTTTACGACAGACCAAGAATTGATTGCCTTAGTAGGTAAGGTAATGCCTGTTTTTATGGGAGGAATTTGGATGTTTGGCATTCAATTGGTTTGTCAGTCAGCTTTTATGGGAATGGGGCAGGCCGGGATATCCTTATTTTTGGCTCTTCTTCGAAAAATTTTTCTTTTGATACCATTAGCATTAGTTCTTCCAAAATATTTTGGGGTATATGGAATTTATTATGCAGAACCCATAGCTGATATTCTGGCACCTGCAATAACAGGTATTTTATTTTTAAGTCTTTTTTCAAAAATTATAGAAAAAGAGGCAAAAAGCAGGATGGGAGAAAAATATTATAAAAAAAATATTAAATCATGATAGATTAGAAAAAAAGAGAAATAGAGAGATAAAATGAGAAATAAAGAGTAATTGAGATTTATTGGAAGATAAATTTAGTTGCAACTAATCGGAGAAAAACATAAGATAGGCGTAAGGCTTAGCACTCGTTTGAAAAGAGTGCTAATAAATTACAGAATTTGATATTATAGGAGGATTTCACATGAGATTAGTACCTTTAGGAGACAGAGTTGTATTAAAACATTTAGTAGCAGAAGAAACAACAAAATCCGGTATTGTATTACCGGGACAGTCCAAAGAAAAGCCACAGCAGGCAGAAGTAGTTGCTGTTGGACCGGGGGGAGTAATTGACGGAAAAGAAGTAAAGATGGAAGTAAAACCGGGAGATCAGGTAATTTATTCCAAATATTCCGGAACAGAAGTTAAGCTTGAGGACGAAGAATATATCGTAGTAAAGCAGTCTGATATTGTTGCGATTATTGAAGCATAAGCTTTTATATATTTTAAATGAGATTTTTTAGGAGGTCATAATCATGGCAAAAGAAATTAAATACGGAGCTGAGGCTCGTGCGGCATTAGAATCCGGAGTAAATCAGCTGGCAAATACAGTAAGAGTAACCTTGGGGCCCAAGGGAAGAAATGTAGTATTGGATAAATCCTTCGGTGCACCTTTAATTACTAATGACGGTGTAACCATTGCTAAGGAAATTGAATTGGAAAATCCTTTTGAAAATATGGGTGCACAGCTGGTAAAAGAAGTTGCCACCAAAACAAATGATGTTGCCGGTGACGGAACTACAACAGCTACCGTACTGGCACAGGCAATGGTTCAGGAAGGAATCAAGAACCTGGCAGCAGGTGCTAATCCTATTATTTTAAGAAAGGGTATGAAGAAAGCAACTGATGCA
>JAFYWD010000056.1 GCA_017558205.1 Lachnospiraceae bacterium
AAACGAAAGAACTTGTATTAGGAAAAGATTTTGTAGTAGTTGAAGATTCCTATGTAGGTAATGTTAATAGAGGTACCGCTAAAGTAACTATTAAAGGTATTGGAGAATTTGGTGGAAATAAAACACTTAACTTCAAGATTGTACAGAGATCAATAACCAATGTATGGGGTGGATTTGTTGATACTTTTTTTGAATGAGCCTAGTAAAAAGGAAGGGGTTTCTATCGAAGCCTCTTCCTCCTCATCCATCTCAAAAAGTTATGCTTTTTACAAAGAATAAAAATGAATAAATGTGTTAAAAAACAAATAAACTTAAGGAACCTTCTTTACAACTAAATTTAGTTACAGAGTAAGGTTCCTTTCTATGTACGTTATTATTTTACTGCCTTGGCACCGGCCTTTTCCTGAGCCTTTTCCACGGTGCGCTTCCACCAGCTTTTTTTCTTAACTTCTACAGGAGTTGATTTTCCATGTAAGCCCTTAACGGAGGTAATATAAATACCGCTTACGGTAGCCTTTACTTCTTTTTTTACCGGGATGCTGTCAAAGATTTTTTCATCGCATACAAGGCTCATAATCTGAGGTCCTACTTTAGCCTTTACTACGGGAAGCTTGGCATTTTTGGCAAATCTGTTGGCAGAATCCATCACCTGCTGAGGAAATCCCGCGTCTTTTAATTTCATTCTTTTTTTATCGATAATCAGCATGGAAACAGTTTGTTTCATAGCCTCAATCTGCGCCTGCTGCTCTTCCTGCTTTTTCTGGGCTTTCTTTCCTAAAAAATATAATACAACTACAGCAGCAATTAAAATGACTACAATCACAATGAATACAATAGCACCTGTGCTCAAACTTATTTCCTCCTTAAATAAACAATAATCAATCTCGTGTATTTTATCATTGATTGACGGTTTACGCAAGTAAATAGTGGGTATATTTATATATAATCATAGAAAGAAAGTAACAGTTCAGCCTACAAGCCATCACTTACTGATTGCTTGTGAGAGAAAGAGTAAATCGGTCAAAGCGACACCTACCTCGCTATAAGCGGTTTTAAATGTGGGTGTCGTTCGTAACAGGAAGCCAAGGCTGAACTGTTACGAAGGAAAAGACTTAGGATTAAAGGGATAAGGTAGGAGAATAGGACAATGATTACGTGGAGCATCAGGATGGTTAGCCTGGGAATAATTCTACATCTGATATTTTTTCAAAAGCGGGAAATTTATGCAACCTGGGCCTGGATATTGCTTCTTACATTTTTACCTGTACCTGGAATCCTGCTTTATTTTTTTACAGGGCAGGAGCTCAGAAAAATCAGAAAAGAGGAAGAAAAGGAAGCGGTGGGAAGAACCACGGGAGACAATTATGTAGAGATTTTTGTAAAGGGAGAGGAAAAGTTTAGAGCATTGTTGGCAGACATTAAGGAGGCCAAGAAGGAGATTTTAATTCAGTATTACATTATAAAAAAGGATGAATTACTTCATCTTTTGGAAGAAAGCCTTTTAAAAAAGGCAGAGGAAGGAGTGAGTATCAGAATCCTGTATGATTCTCTGGGAAGCCGTCAGATGAGAAAAAGAGACTGGGTCAGAATGAGAAAACGTGGGATCAGGATAAAAAAATATGCTGCGGTTAAAAGGGTGCCTCTTCTTTTTCCCTTAAATCATAGAAATCACAGAAAGATCGTTGTGATTGATCACTATATCAGTTACGTGGGAGGCTTTAATATTGGAAGAGAATACCTGGGAAGAGATCCCAGATTCGGAGTGTGGAGGGATACTCATTTAAAGATTACAGGCTCCACTGCCAGAGTACTGAGACAGGTATTTTATCAGGATTGGGGAGAAGAGGAAGTGGGAAAAAGGTATGAGAGAGGAGGTGGTGGTACTACGGTTCAAATCGTAACCAGCGGACCTTTTTCCACCGCACCCCATGTAAGAAATACGTATCTCAGACTCATTGCCCAGGCAAAGGAAAAAATATGGATTCAGACTCCCTATTTTATTCCGGATGCATCGATTATGACAGCTTTAAAGCTGGCACTGCTTTCGGCCAAGGAGGTAAGAATTATGATTCCCTGTAAGCCGGATCATATGTTTGTTTATCATGCTACCCTGTCTTATGTAAGGGAGCTGGCAGAAATGGGAGCACGGATTTATATTTATCGTAGCGGTTTTATGCATGCCAAGGGAATTATTATGGATGGTATGATTTATTGCTACGGAAGTGCCAATCTGGACATGAGAAGCTTTTATTTAAATCATGAAATCAATGCGATTATTTATGAAAAAACAAAGGTAGAGGAAATGTGCAGAATCTATGAGGAGGATTTGAAAGAATGCTGCCTTTTGGAGGAATTGGAAAATAGCTCCAAAAAGCCTGAAATTCATGTAAAAGAACAGCTTTGTCGTTTATTGTCACCCTTGCTATAATGCCATAAATATGATATAAAAGAATAGTTATTATTTCGCAGTATTGAAACAGCGAAAGGTCAGATTATTGTAAAAGAATGGATTATCCATGGAATGTGAGGCATGAATGAAAAACAGATTTTTAAAATGGGTGTTGCTTGCCATGGCTTGTGTACAGATTGTAGGATGTCAGGCGGCAGACACACAGCAGGCTGCTGAGGAAAGTACAGAGCAGGCTACAGTAGAAGCAACTACAGAAGAGGCAACTGAAGAAGCTGTAGAAGAAGCGCAGGAAGCTAAGCTTTATCTTGAGGATATTAATGTAGATGATTACGTTACATTGGGAGAGTATAAAGGCTTACAGGTAATTCAGAGTAAACCGGAGGTAACACAGGAAGAAATTGACAGCTTTATCCAGTATACACTTTCCTCTTCGAGAAGCTTGGAGGAAATTACAGACCGTGATACGGTACAAAATGGTGATGTTGCCAATATTGATTATGAAGGAAAAAAAGACGGAGTGGCCTTTGATGGCGGAACAGCCGCAGGCTATGATTTAGAAATTGGTTCCGGCAGCTTTATTCCCGGCTTCGAAGAAGGGCTGGTGGGAGTAAAGGTAGGAGAAACCAAGGATTTAACACTTACCTTCCCTGAAAATTATCAGGCGGCAGACCTGGCAGGACAGGAGGTAGTATTTACTGTTACCGTAAATTCTATTTCTTCTTACACTACCCCGGAATTAAATGATGAATTTGTATCAAACTTTGGTATTGAAGGAGTTACTACTGTTGAGGAGTTTGAAGCTTATGCTAAGGAGGGATTGGAAATGGAGGCTGAAAACAGCTATCGTACCAATGTCCAGATGCAGCTTTTAACCTTGGCAGTACAGAATGCTACGATGAAGGAACCACCGGCAGAATTAGTAGCTAAGTATAAAAACATGAATGCCAGTCAGATGGAATATCAGGCTGCCATGTATGGTGTTGATGTAGAAACTTTTATTCAGGGCTACTATGGAGTAGATATGGCTACCTATGAGGCTGAAATGGAAGCAGGAGCAATAGAGACTGCAAAGCAGGCTCTCTTATGCTATAAAATTGCACTGGTAGAAAATCTTCAGGTAACTGAGGAAGACATCAATACCAGCATTGAGGCTAATTACGCAGCCATGGGTTATCCTTCCGTTGAAACCTTTAAGGAAAATGTAGATTTGAAGGAATATAAGGATAGTCTTCTGTTAGATAAGGTAATGAGTTTCCTGATGGAAAACGGAGAAGTTATCAATGAAGTAGAAAGCTTACAATAGATAAGATAAAGGAGAGGAAGAAAATGGAGTTAATAAGTGTAAAAGAATTATACAGAAACCGTGAAGCTTACATGGACAAAGAAGTTACAATAGGCGGATGGGTAAGAAATAACCGTGATTCCAAAACCTTTGGTTTTCTTGTAATTAATGATGGAACTTTTTTTGAAACACTTCAGGTGGTTTATGGTGACAGTCTGGCAAACTTCTCAGATATCGCCAAATTAAATATTGGTGCGGCAGTAATCGTTACAGGAACGATTGTTGCCACGCCCGGTGCAAAGCAGCCCTTTGAAATGCAGGCTACAGCAGTAGAAGTAGAAGGAGCATCCACAGCAGATTATCCGCTGCAGAAAAAGCGTCATACCTTTGAATATTTAAGAACAATTACCCACTTAAGAGCAAGGACAAATACCTTCCAGGCAGTATTTCGTGTAAGATCCCTGGCAGCCTATGCCATTCATAAGTTTTTCCAGGAAAGAGAGTTTGTATATGTACATACTCCTATTATTACAGGAAGTGACTGTGAAGGTGCAGGGGAAATGTTCCAGGTAAGTACCTTTGATTTCAATAATATTCCAAGGACAGAGGAAGGAGCTGTAGATTTCAGTGAAGATTTTTTTGGAAAGCCTACTAACCTTACAGTAAGCGGACAGTTAAATGCAGAAACTTATGCTTTTGCCTTTAAGAATGTTTATACCTTTGGACCTACCTTCAGAGCAGAAAACTCCAATACTACCCGTCACGCTGCTGAGTTTTGGATGATTGAGCCTGAGATGTGTTTTGCAGATCTTAAGGATGATATGATTTTGGCAGAATCCATGATTAAATATATTATCCGTTACGTATTGGAAAATGCACCGGAAGAAATGAATTTCTTTAACCAGTTTGTAGATAAGGGATTAATTGAGAGATTAAATCATGTAGTGAATTCTGATTTTGGTCATGTAACCTATACAGATGCTATTAAAATTTTAGAGCAGCATAATGATGAGTTTGATTATAAGGTACATTGGGGCTGTGATCTTCAGACAGAGCATGAACGTTACCTGACAGAAAAGGAATTTAAGCGTCCTGTATTTGTAACAGATTATCCCAAGGATATTAAAGCCTTCTATATGAAGCTGAATGAAGATGGAAAAACAGTAGCAGCCATGGACTGTCTTGTTCCCGGTATCGGAGAAATTATTGGAGGAAGCCAAAGAGAGGATGATCTTCAGCTCTTGGAAAAGAGAATGGAAGAGATGAACTTAAATAAAGAAGATTATGGTTTCTATCTGGATCTGAGAAAATACGGCTCTGCCCGTCATGCAGGCTTTGGACTGGGATTTGAAAGAATGATTATGTATTTAACTGGTATGGGAAATATCCGTGATGTAGTACCCTTCCCCAGAACTGTAAATAACTGTGAGCTGTAATGAGAAACAGATGATAAAAAGTAAGTGAAAAAGATAAAAAATAAGTAACTATGAAGGTACTGAATAGTTAAAAATAAAAGCCTTTATATCAGGAATACTGATATAAGGGCTTTTTTATCGTTAGGTCAAGAGTAAGTTTTTATTGTAAAGTTTATCTTAATTCTGAATAATAAAACAGTGAATTTATTCTATGGCGAGGGCTTTTTTCTCTTGGTTTTAACGGTATCCTTCCAAAGCTCAGGAATAAAGAGCATTAGGAGAGGAAACAGCTCCAGTCTTCCGGCCAGCATATCAAAGCTTAGAACCAGCTTGGAAAAGTAATTATAGTGACCGAAGTTGGACATGGGACCTACGCCTTCCAGACCGGGACCAATATTATTAAAGGTAGCGGCCACTGCCGTGAAATTAGTTGTAAAATCTTTGTTTTCAAAGGAAAGCAAAAGAAGAGAAAAAGCAAAAATAATAATATAAGTAATAAAGTAAACATTAGCTGAGCGAACAACCTCGTGTTCTATGGGCTTTTCATCCATTTTAATCTTTTTGATACTTTTAGGATGAATATAGGAGGTAATTTCCTTACCAATAGTTTTTATCAGAATCAGTAATCGGCTTACTTTCAGTCCTCCTCCCGTACTTCCGGCACAGGCACCGATAAACATTAGGAAAACCAGAATTGCTTTGCTGCTTTCATGCCACAGATTAAAATCAGCAGTAGCAAAGCCGGAGGTAGTAATAATAGAGGCTACCTGGAAAAAGGCATGAGTAAGTCCTTCAAAAATATCCATTCCGGTACGGTAGAGATTAAAGAATATTACGCCGGTAGATAAAAAGATAATACAAAAATACCAGCGTATTTCCTCCAGTTTAAAAGCTTTCTTTATCTGGTGAAAAATAATTAAATAATAGGCATTAAAGTTTACACCAAATAATACCATAAAAATTCCTGTAATCCAGATGGTATAGGAGGAGTAGCCTGCCATACTGTTGTTTTTAATACCAAAGCCTCCGGTTCCTGCGGCACCGAAGGTGGCACAAAGAGATTCGAAAAGAGGTAAGCCTCCTAAGAGTAAAAGAATCAGCATAATCAGGGACATTCCGATATAAATCAAATAGAGAATACGGGCAGTATACCGGATTTTAGGAACCAGCTTTCCTACGGAAGGTCCCGGGCTTTCTGCCTTCATCAGATTAATATTACTTCCACCGCTCATGGGTACTACAGCTAATAAAAATACTAAAACTCCCATACCTCCAATCCAGTTGGTAAAGCATCTCCAGATAAGATGACTGTAGGAGAGGGCTTCAATATCAGAAAGAATACTGGATCCGGTAGTGGTGAGGCCGGATACGGTTTCAAAAAAAGCATCTATGAGGTTGGGAATTTCCCCACTGAGAAAGAATGGAAGAGCTCCCACAAAGCTCATAAGAATCCAGCTGAGGGCAGTGGCAACACAGCCATCCTTCAGGTAAAACACAGAATTCTTTGGTTTTTTCAAAGTGGCCAGTATTCCTACGATTAAAGAGCCTAAGGCAACTGCCAAATAGGAGGTAAGGGTATCCTCCCGGTAAATAATAGCTGTTATAATAGGCAGTAAAAAGAAGAAAGCCTGAATTTTCAGGATACTTCCCAAGATAAATCGTATAATGGGTAAATTCATAATAATCCCTTTCTAGCGTAAAATATCTTCAATTTCATCAAAGCCGCTGTGCTTTGTTACTACCATAACAGTATCACCGACTTCGATACAGTCAGTACCGGAGGGTAAAATAATTCTTCCGCGACGACTGATAAAGGCGATTAATACCTGATCCTTCATCTTCAGATGCATTAAAGGAATATCTGTAGCCTTGGAGCGTCTGTCAATACGGAATTCCAAGGCCTCTATCCGTGAGTCGAACAGATGGTAAAGAGTTTCCAGGTTACTGTCAATAGAATTTTTCTTGGCTCTAACATAGGCAATGATGGCTTCAGAGATAATCAACCGGGGATAAATCACACTTCCCAATTGGAGAGAAGAAATTACATTTTTAAAGGAAAGGCGATTGATTTTTGTAACTACCTTGGTGGAAGATAACTGTCTGGCATGAAGAGTCAGCATCACATTTTCTTCATCCAGTCCGGTAAGGGGAATAAAGGATTCAAAGGTATCAATACCCTCTTCCTTTAAGAGTTCTTCATCTGTTCCATCCCCGTGAATAATAATAGCCTTAGGAAGAAGAATACTTAATTCCTCGCAGCGCTTTTTATCCTTTTCAATAATTTTTACAGAAATTCCCATGTGAAGTAATTGTTCTGCCAGATAGTAGGTAGATTTTCCGCCTCCGATAATCAGGGTACTGTTTACGCGCTTTGTTTTTACACAAATATGCTGTAAAAAGCTTTTGATGGTAGAACGTTGTGCAACAAAGGAGATAATATCACCGGCCTGAATTTGAGTAACACCGGTAGGAATCATTACTTCGCCATCCCGTTCCAGAGCACAGACTAATACTCTGGCAGGTACCTTGGAGGAAAGCTGCATTAAAGTGATGCCATCCATAATATTACCCTGGGGTACCTTAAACTGAACCAGCTCTGCCTGCCCGTGAGCAAAGGGACTGACCTCCAAGGCAGTAGGAAGATATAAAATACGGGCAATTTCCTTGGCAGCCTCCATTTCCGGATTGATAATCATGGCAAGTCCCAGCTGTTCCCGTAAATATTCAGCCTCCTTACTGTAGTCAGGGTTACGCACTCTGGCAATGGTAGCACATTTTGCCACACGTCTGGCCACCGTACAGCAAAGAAGATTCAGCTCATCGGAACCGGTTACTGCAATTAATAGATCTGTAGAATCTATTCCGGCCTCCTTCTGGGTACTGTAGCTGGCACCATTTCCCACCACTCCCATAATGTCATACCAGTTTGTCAGTTCGTGTATTTTATCCTGATTAACATCTATAATAGTAACATCATGACCTTCCTTACAAAGCTGCTCCACTAAAGTGGATCCAACTTTACCGCAGCCTACAACGATGATTTTTAAACCAACGGGACGGTCGCTTTTCTTTCGAAACATAATAGCCTCCTGTTTTTACAATGGTCTTTCATTAAAATAACGTGAAGTAATTGTGTAACAGTTCAGCCTTCGGCTTCCTATTACGAGCATCCCCGGATTTAAAGTCGCTTTCAGCGAGCCGGGGGATGCTTTTTAAATTTTACTCTTTCTCCCATGACCAATCAGCAAAGTGATTGGTCATGGCTGAACTGTTATGTAATTGTAGCATTTTTGGGGAAAAAGGGAAAGTTAACACGGTTAAAAAGTTGTGAAATGTTCTTAAGGAGTGAAGGAAAACATATATTGTAAAAAACATTTTTAGAGGTTTTCCTTGAAAGACTATATTGAGGAGAGAGTATTGCAGATTTCTGCTTATATTATTGAGAATAATGCTACTGTAAGGCAGGCGGCCAAACATTTTGGAATTAGTAAGAGTACGGTACATATGGTTGTAACAATATAGAACGTTTGAAAAACAAGCGTTATTCAACCAGCGCTTGAGTTAGATTTAAAATGATAACTCAAGAGACTCTTGCTGTACAATTATGTTTAGAAAAGGTATGCTGAGGATGTAAACGCCGGTGAAACACAAATTTAAAATGAAACGAGGTAGAAGAATGTTTGATACAAATAAAGTTGCAATCAATATTAAGAATACTAGAACAAAAATAAATATGACACAGATGAATTTAGCTGATGAAATGGGTGTAAGCTATCAGGCTGTATCTAATTGGGAGAGAGGGGTTTCCCAAACTTAAAGATACCACCACAAAACCCACGCTTACATTACTTCCAAACAATACATTTTTGGAGGTAAACCCTATGAAAAAGCTGATTTCTTGCGAATATAACTTCGATAATTGCTGCGTGGAGCTGAAATTCACCGATGGCAGCATGATTGCGATTGATACTATCGCCGTGGAGAACGAGGTTGCCCGTAACATGTATGAACGTTCAGAGCTTGACTATCTGATTTACAATGCTCCTTTGGAGTATGCAGACCTTATTTTGAACGGCGATCCCGAAACGTATTTGAAAACTGTAACCGAATATAAACCACTTGACTAAGATTTTTCCGTCGCAGGGTTATACTGTGGCGGCATTTTTACGTATCAAATCCATAACTAAACTGTTAGTTCAAAAATAACTAAACCAATTATACCTATGATACCTTCTTTATTCACAAATTCATGGTGTAATATAGATGTAAGGAAAAAAGGAGGTACAAGAAAATGAAGTTATCACTTCCTGCCAATATAAGCAAATTACGAAAAGACCATTCTATGACACAGGAGCAGTTAGCGGAAGCCTTGGGTGTTACCTTCGCTTCTGTTTCAAAATGGGAGCGTGGCGTAGCGACCCCAGAATTAAATCTGATTGCGGAGATGGCGGACTTGTTTGAGGTATCTATTGATGCACTCATCGGGTACGAGTTCAGAAACAATGACAGAGAAAATGTAATCTCAAGGCTGAAGCAGTATTGTCACGACAGAAACAATGAGGATGCTTTTGCTGATGTTGAAAAGGCGTTGCAGCGTTATCCAAATTGTTTTGATGTTATTTATTACAGCGCCCGAATCTACAGTTTAAGCGGTCTGACGCAAAAGAATGGCGCATACTCAAAGAAAGCACTGTCTCTATATAATCGTGCGTGTATGCTAATCAAGCAAAACGAAGATTTGGAGATAAGTGATATTTCTATTCGCAAGGAAATGGCAGAAATCCATCTTGCGCTCGGTGAGTATGACATAGGTGTAGAATTGTTAAAACAGAATAATCCTTGTCGAATGAATCATCCGTTGATTGGACAAACGCTTGCATCTTCGTGCAATGATCCAGAGGGCGCATTGCCGTATCTATCAATGGCATTGCTCGATTTAACCGTGGCCCAAATGGAAGTTGTAATGGGTTATCTCAACGCTTTCTGCAAAACCAACGACTATTTCAACGCTTTGGCACTTATGGATTGGGCACTTGCTTTTTATCCCGGACTAAAAAATCCAGAAAAGCGAAGTTATATGGATAAAAATGAAGCGTTTCTTTGGGCGATCAGAGCTGATATTCAGTTGTCACTGTGTAAGAACGAGGAAGCAAAAAATAGTCTCCGTCAAGCAAAAAATATCGCATCTCGATTCGATGAAGCACCAAATTATAGTGCGTCGAGCATTCGTTTTGTTTCCTGCCAAAGCCCCGCAACAGCTTTTGACGATTTGGGCGATACGGCTATGATTGGCATTGATGATTTTATTGCAAGTCAGGAGAAAAGCGAATTACTCAATTTGTGGAGGACGGTCAAAGATGAAGAATAAACTCAAAGCCGAACGCAAGAAATACACGACTCAATTTTACCAAAAGAATTATATTACATTTCTCATTGCTTTGTTTGCTACGTTACTGACCGCCGCCCTTAACCTTTGGATTGCTTGGGTGATGCAACAGATGATAGATTCGATTTCGGGAGTCCCCGGCTCATTGAACTTATCTGTTTTATCCTGGTGCGTTGCAGAAGTAATTGTTGCGATCATTATGCTAAAGGGAATAAGTTACTATTCTAAGCCTCGCTTTATGAAAATAGCGATGACACAATATAAGGATTTTGCATTTCACAAGCTGACAAAAAAGAGCATTTCGACCTTTAATGTTGAGAACACAGCAAATTACATATCTGCGTTTTCTAATGATGCCACAACCATTGAAAATGGCTATCTGGAAATGCAATTTAACATTTTAGCCAATGCCATTACTCTGATCGGTGCCTTGGTAATGATGATTGCTTATAGTCCAATTATGACGATTGTTGCTTGTTTGTTTTTCGTGTTGCCAATCGGTGTTTCTTACATTACGGGCAATCGCATCGAAAAAGCTGAGCGAACCATATCAGAGAAAAACAGTGAATTAGTTGCCACATTGAAAGACAGTTTAAGTGGTTTCTCTGTAATTAAGAGTTTCAAAGCGGAAAATGCAATCTCCGGATTGTTTACAAAAAGCAATACTGCTGTTGAGCAAGCAAAATGTAACAAGAGAAAACTGGTGACGATTATTAGTGGTTTAGCGGGCGTGGCAGGCGTGACAGCGCAGCTCGGAACATTCTTGGTTGGTGCGTTTCTTGCTTTATCCGGTTGGGGCATCACACCGGGCATACTGATTGTTTTCATTGATTTGACCGCTAATGTGATTAACCCAATTCGTGAATTACCAGAACAGCTTGCATCCAAAAAAGCGGCGATTGCGCTGATTGATAAGCTCGCTGATTCTTTGGAGGGTAATGTCCGTGAGGAAGGCACTCACATTCCGAAGCAGTTAGGCAACGGGATCACATTAAAAAATGTAACCTTTGGTTATGAAGCAAATTGCAATATTCTGCATGACATCAACACTACCTTTGGTGCAGGCAAGAAATACGCTATTGTCGGCGCATCCGGTAGCGGAAAATCTACGCTTCTGAATTTGCTCATGGCAAGCCACGGGAATTACTGTGGAGAAATCTGCTATGATGGGTATGAAGTGAAGGACATCAGCAGCGAATCGTTGTATGACATCGTTTCCATGATCCAACAGAATGTCTTTGTTTTTAACGCTTCTATTCGTGACAATATTACGATGTTCCATGAGTTCCCCAAATCAGAAGTAGACCGAGCCATTGAACTTTCCGGCTTATCAAAACTGATAGCAGATCGTGGCGAGGATTATCTTTGCGGTGAGAATGGCAGCGGATTATCCGGCGGCGAGAAGCAGCGCATTTCCATTGCACGGAGCTTGCTCAAAAAATCACAGGTGCTTCTTGTGGATGAAGCCACCGCAGCCTTGGATGCCGAAACTGCTTATCAAGTATCGAATGCCATTCTCAGTCTGAATGATATTACAAGCATCGTTGTCACTCATTCGCTTGATGAAGGATTACTTAGGCAATACGATGGCATTATCACTTTGAAAAATGGCTCAATCGTTGAAACAGGCACGTTCGATGAATTGATTGCTGGGAAAGGATACTTCTATTCTTTATTTACGATTTCTCAGTAACGCTCCTCTCGTGAGCATCGGCAGCGATGCAGAAATTTTGTCGCAAACAGTTTTTGCAAAAATGTACTGCGACAAAATGAAAACCCCTGTAATTTTCATCCTTGCAAGGATTGAGATTACAGCGGTTTTGTATTTTCTGAGGAAAGGTGTCAAACTGCATTTTTACAGTTTGGGTACCATTTTTGAGGAAAATATATGGGGTGTCCAGAGGGATGTAATCCCTTGGCTCTGGGTTTCCAATAGGGGCGAGAAGCATCCCTGTTGGCACACGATTTTGCTTGCAAAGTCTAGTGTGTTATACGTTCTATCTGCGTTGCTGAAAAATAAAGTTGTAGCCGGGATATACAACTTTGTTTTAACATCAGGAACCGAAAATGAAATTTGATAATTGTTGGATAAAATATGATTTTGGTTTAACTGCAGATGGAGCGTATATGAAGAAACATATTTTTACAAAAATGAAAATTACAAAGCTACTATTTTTTTCCTCTCTGTGGAATATGGCTTTTAGTAAATTCGGATTTCTGGACAATTTTGATCAACCATTTCTTTTCTTCTTCGCTTAATTTGTGATATTTGATTTTAGTCTGTTTGCAGAAAGTAAAAAGCAATTGTTCGACGCGACTTCCTTTAAAATTTAAAATCTCTTCTATATTGCGTTTTAATTCTTCAGCAGTGGAAGTAACGGGTGCACTGTCATTTCTTATCAAATGGGATTCACGTAAATCTTTTATTATGGAGTCCATATCATTATGTATTCTTTGACTGAAATATTCATTCTCATCTATGTGAGCAGAGTCTAAAGTGTACAAAGTAGAATCGCTTTTGTCGGGGTTATAAGTTTTTATAATTTCTTCTCTAGCAACATCTACCCATGTATTTAGATTTTGAATCTGCATGGTAGCAATACCATCAACATAGATTTTTATATCGGCTAATAATTTAACAAAATCTGGATGAGAAGCTAATTCACATAAAAGAGTAGAATCTATCTTTTTATTTTTTAATAATTCAATCATGGCATCATTCAAATACAGTTCATTTATTTCTGTGTTTGGATGATTTTTTGTTTCTATACGCCCTAGTAGAATAGAAAATATGTGAAGTAAAGAAGTCTCACTTTTTGATATTTATAAGTTCGGATTTCAGTTGTAAGAATTAGGAAAAGCAGACTTGGAAAATTCGAAATACATATTTCAAGAAGTATGAGAATAGTACGGAATATATAAATACATAGATAAAAATATATAGTTATATCTTATCTATCCAATCATATATAAGCTGATGCGATGGATGGATTTTGAAAGAAAGGATGACAAAGATTATGCCACAGTATGCAATTTTAAGGTTTACAAAACATAAAGGAAGTCCAGCAGGACCATTAGAAGCCCATCATGAG
>JAFYWD010000057.1 GCA_017558205.1 Lachnospiraceae bacterium
AACCGACGTTTTTAGAAACCCTCTTTATGAATTATATATTTTACACAGTAAAACTTTTTAATTTCCCCATTTGTTGGGCAACTCATCATATTATCTGAGAAATTAAGTTTTATCTTAGCAACATACTATCATGGCAGCCGGGTAGTAACTTATACCAACGAGCGATAGTTGTGACTAATAGCAGTAAGCTGATTCTCAGTGTAATACTGTCTTGAAGGAATGTCAATTTAAAACAGGAAAAAAGTGGATAAAATTTATCTAAATTGTTACTTAGGTGATGTAAAAGCAAATATTGGAGCAAATGAAAAATAAAACTGATATGAGCTCCAATTTTTTTTAAATAGCCTAGGAATTCTTGAAAATATAGGGTATATTTTAAAAAAATGGATGTCTATAGAAAAATCATAATTAAAGCTCCAAATTGTAGTAGAAAATTTGGATGCAAATATTAAAATTATGTAGTATTGCTCCAAAACACTTAAATATAGGCGTTTTTTTAATAACAAATTCTATTGAGGAAAGATTTATCGGAGCAAATTTAGTAATTATTAAAAAAAGTATCCAAATACTTGTATCCGGAATAAGAAAGGTTATATATGTTTCATTTATTTTATGGGGCAAAGGAAGGAAAACTAAATATTCAGGGTAAGGAGTTTGATTATGTTACCTTTGGTATGGGGGAAAAGTATATGATTATGATTCAGGGACTTAATACCCGGACAATCAGGGGGACTTCACGGATGCTTGCCCTTATGTATCGTATTTTTGCCAAGGATTACAGGGTATATCTTTTTGACAGAAGAAGTGTTGTTCGGCCGGGAATTACGGTAAGGGAAATGGCGGAAGATATTGCTTTGGCCATGGATAGCCTGGGAATTTCAAAGGCAGATATCTTTGCAGTTTCCCAAGGGGGAATGATGGCACAATATCTGGCGATTGACAGACCGGATTTAGTGAGAAAGCTGGTTCTTGCGGTGACTCTTTCTAAAAATAATGCTCAGCTGGAAGCAGTAATAGACAAATGGATTGTCCTGGCAGAACAGAACAGGATGAAGGAGCTTGTCAGGGATATGGCAGAGAAAATGTATTCTCCTTCCTATATCAAAAAATATCAGCTATTTTTACCATTATTAGTACCCCTGCAAAAGCCAAGGGATATAAGACGCTTTGCCATACTGGCCAGGTCCTGCCTTACCTGTAATACTTATGAAATATTAGAACAAATAAAATGCCCGGTTCTTGTACTGGGGGCAGGACAGGATCAGATTGTTACGGGGAGGGCTTCTGAGGAAATTGCAGGAAAGCTTCATTGTAAAATTTATCTATATGAACAGTTGGGGCACGGAGCTTATGAGGAAGCGAAGGACTTTAACCAAAAGGTATATGATTTTTTCAGGGAATAAAAAGATGTAAAAAAAGCATGTAAGTTTTATAAAATATTGGTACTCGTGACAGAAAGGAGACAGGCAGATATGAATCAAAGAATAATTAAGGTAGCCCGGGGGTTGGAAAAAGCAGATTTGGTTTTAAAGAATGGTATAATTCTAAATGTGTTTACGGAGGAATTTCTTCCCGGAGATGTTGCCATTGTGGACAATATGATTGCAGGGATTGGAGAATATGAAGGGGAGCGGGAAATTGACTGCAGTGGAAAATATATTGTTCCCGGCTTTGTGGACTCTCATGTACATATAGAATCTTCCATGGTTACTCCCCTGGAGTTTACAAAATATATTGTAAGAAAGGGAACCACGAGTATTGTGGCAGATCCCCATGAAATCGTAAATGTATGTGGAAAAAAAGGCATGGACTATATACTGGATGCCACGGAAAATGTACCTAATAATGTGATAATTATGGTGCCCTCCTCCGTTCCTGCCACAGACAGGGAGACCAACGGAGCCGGTAAATTTTTGGCAGCAGATATAGCACCTTATTTACAGCATCCCAGAGTAAGAGGACTGGGAGAAATGATGCGTTTTGTGGATGTTCTGGCCTGCCATGAAGAGACCTTGGAAAAGCTGGCTGATTTTTCAGATAATATTATTGACGGTCATGCACCGGGACTGACAGGAAAGGATGTTCAGGCCTACCGGGCAGCAGGTGTGGTAAATGACCATGAGTGTGCTACCGCAGGGGAAGGGCTTGAGAAGCTGAGAGCCGGCTTTTACATTCTGGTAAGGGAAGGCAGC
Source organism: Lachnospiraceae bacterium (assembly GCA_017558205.1). GTDB lineage: Bacteria > Bacillota > Clostridia > Lachnospirales > Lachnospiraceae > SFDP01. The sequence goes on from JAFYWD010000057.1 coordinate 2,193, forward strand.
GGTGCCAAAAATCTGGAACAGCTGATGAAAGGCTTCCTGGAAGCCGGGGTACCTCTTGACAGATGTTTGTTTTGTAGTGATGACAGACATCTGGAAGATATTGAAATAGAAGGCCATATGGATTTATGCATCCGTAAGGCAATTAAGGTAGGTGTTCCGGTGGAAAAAGCTTATAAAATTGCCTCCTACAACGGAGCTCAGTTTTATGGAATAAAGAAAACCGGAGCCGTGGCAGCAGGCTACCGGGCAGATATGGTAATTTTAGAGGATGTGAAAGAGGTTCAGATTGCCACTGTCATCAAGGAGGGAAACATTGTTGATGAAAAATGGCTGTCTTCCTTTGAACATAGCCTGAAGGATGAAAGTCTGTTACAGACGGTAATGATTGATAACATAGAGACAGAACATATCAGCTGTTGTAGGAAAGAGGAAAATGACTTATTGGAATTAGTTCCCCATCAGCTGCTGACACTGCATAAAAAGGAGACGGTACCGGGAGAAAACGGCATTTTTGTTCCTAATGAAGAATATTCCAAGCTGGTTGTTGCAGAACGTCACGGAAAAACCGGTGAGATCGGTGTTTGTCCCATGAAGGGCTATGGAATAAAAAATGGAGCGGTAGCTTCCACCGTATCCCATGATTCCCATAATATTATTGCTGCCGGAGATAATGATGAAGATCTTGTTTGTGCCATTAACAGACTGAGAGAAATTCAGGGAGGCTATGTCATTGCCTCCGGAGGAAAAGTAATTGCTGATATGCCGCTGCCCCTGGCAGGCTTAATCAGTATGGAAAAGGGGGAAGCTGTTCAGGAGCAAATCGGAAGAATGGTTGAGACTGCCAGAGAAATGGGAGTTTCAAAGGAAGCAGATCCCTTTATTACCCTATCCTTTTTAGCGCTTACCGTAATTCCTGAAATCCGTTTAACAGAAAAAGGATTATTTGATGTAAAGGAAATGAAATTAATCTGATAAAGAAAAAATAGAAGTATTACTTTTTTATCGCAAAAATGACCTAAATTGGTGCAAGTGCCCACAAAGGAAGAAGAATATGCTATATTAAATGTTATAAATTTGTCAAAAGAGATAGGAGGTAAAAAACTTGGAAGGTAACAGAATTACAAAAAGAATACTAAGCTTGTTCTTAGTTCTTTCCCTGATGTTATCCTGTGTCCCCATGCAGCTGCATGCACAGGAAACAGGTAGCATTCAGGAAAAGTCCACGGAGATAGAGGCAGAGCCTCTTACCGTCAGCGAGAATGAGGAGGGAACAGGGAATCAGAACCCTGCCGTCAGCGAGAATGAAGCCATAAGCTTTATTAAGTATACGGAAGGTAGTGCACAGGAAGTAACCATTACTGAGTATACAACAGTAAGTTCCAATACCGTAGAATGGAAGGATGGCTATTATTATGTCACCGGTGATGTGACGATTAATGGAGAGGTAACCTTTCATAATCTGGAGGGACTTATTCTGGCAGACGATGCCACTCTTAACATTAATGGAGGAATAAAAAAGGTTGAAAATGGTGATTCCTTCATAATTTATGGAGAAGAAGGTAAAACGGGTGTATTAAAAATTAAGCAGACAGAATCGGAAACACCGGCCATTAATGGAAATAGGGTAATGTTTCATGGTGTCAATGTAGAGATCAATTCCCGGGCTGTTGGGATAGCTACTAATGGGGGTGCGGACATTTATCAAAGTACTATGATCATCGAGTCAGAAGGAACAGCGATTTGTGATGATGGTAGTTTTGGGGGCTTGCTCACCATAGATAATAGTAAGATAGAGCTTTTTTCTAAGGGTCATGGGATGGAAATAGCTTACAATATGGATTTAATGGATACCCAGGGCTGCCTACAGGTAAGGGGCAATACTTTTCTTCATATCAAAAGTGAGAATGAGGGCTCCTGCCCACTGACAATAGCAGGAAGTATTATGCTTGAGAATGGCTTGAGCCTGCTTCTTCCTTCTAACAGCAGTATTGAGACTGTGAATAAAAACAGCTCCTTGTCAGAGATTTTACTGGGAGCTTCCGGAATCATTGAAGGCTGGGAAACCTATTATACCTATAATGAAACCCATCACTGGCATCCACACAAGGGATCACAGAAATTGTCCCATGCTTTACAAAACAGTATCTATGCAGCCTATGAAGAGGCTTCCTATGGAGAGCATAGTGATGGAAATAATGACGGAAAATGTGATGTCTGCAGCCGCAGGTCAGATAGTTCAACGGAATTATATATTGGAAGTCATAGTCTGGCGGGAGGAGAATATCTGAATAATAAAGGGCATATTACAGCTCTTCAGCCGGAGGATGGCTACGCCTATTATAAGGAAGGAAATTTAACACTGAACAACTTTAACTACCGGGTGGAAGAAGATTCTGCAGGTGTGGTAGGAGATGTGGGGATTTGTACAGAAGGTGTAGTTAATCTGAAGCTGACTCTCCGGGGAACAAATACTCTATCATTAACTGCAAAACAGTCCACGGGAATCAGACAGAAGTATGAGGGAGGAAGTCGTCGACTTTTGGTAGAAGGAAACGGCTCCCTTGCTATCAGCGGAGTGAGTGGTTACGGAATTGATACCAATAGCCTTACAATCAGCAGTGGAAAGCTTTCTATCAGCAGTAACGGCAGTGCCATCAGAGCTGATAATAGCATGGAGATGACAGGAGGAGAGCTGGAGTTTAGGGTAGCCGGCAATGGTATTGAAAAAGGCTTAGGGAATTCTGTGATAATTAGGGGAGGCACTTATTATTTTTATTCTCCTTCCGGCGCTCCTTTTTTGGGAAATAATATCGTCATTATGGGAGGCAGCTTTAATTTTGATCCCTCTTCCTATTTGGATCCGCTTTATTCAGCAACCAGGCAGGAGGACATCTGGCAGGTTGCAGCCAGGGACAATGATAACGAAGTTTATGTGGCAGGAGTAGGGCTGGAAAGCGGAGACTACCTGGCAGTAGGAGCAGAGGCTGCCGTCAGGGAAAAACCAAAAGGAGGCTATGCTTATTATCAGGATGGGACACTGACCCTGTCAGATTATGAGATTCAAGGGGAAACTTATAAAGTGGAAGAAGGTCTGGAGGCCATGATCTATACTGCCAAACCTTTAATGATTGTTCTGGAGGGAGAGAACCGTCTGGTAGGTAAAATTACCGATGAGGAGGAAGCAACCCAATTGGGAATAGTGGTTTTAAATAGCTCACTTACAATTGAGGGAACAGGCTCTCTTACCCTGGAGAACACCTTCAGTATTTTTGTAGACCGGCTAACTATCCGAGATTGCCGGATCACCATGAAGAATGTAGCAGCAGGAATTTTAGCAAATGAGATAGATATTAAGGGAAGAAAGACAGAGCTTGCCATGGAAATAAGTGAAAATGCTCCTGAGGCAATGCTTATTCAGTGTAACAGCTTTCAGTTAGAAGAGGAGCTTGCCATTATAGATACAAGCTCAGGAGGAGAAATAGATATAGAGGAGGCAGTGAATCAAGATACGCTCCCGGGTATTATTATTTCCGGGAGAAAGCCCAATGTTATCGTAGGTGGTGTAGAGATGACAGAGGGACAATACCTGGCGTCAGGTGCTGCCACGACCACTGCCGGCCGGCCGGAGGGAGGCTATGCCTATTATGAATATGGGGTACTGACTCTCAATGGTTATGACAATGAAGAGAAGGCATATGAATATCTTTTGGAGGAAGAGGAAAGCCTTATGGCAGCAGTCTGCTCCAATGTGGATCTGGAGATTATTCTGGAAGGCGAGAATCAGCTTTCTCTGCCACAGGAGGGTCATGCAATCCTGGGGATGGGACGAGATACCTCCTTTACCTTTACGGGAAAAGGAAGCCTTCAGCTTCAGGCATCCCGGGGAATGGAAGCAAAAACCATTGCTATGAAGGAAGGAAGCTTTAGCATCGCGGGAGAGAAAGGAATCATAGGAGAGAATATCGCTATTCAGGGTGCTACTCTGGATATCATATCTCAGAAAGCCGGAATGGTTGCCAATGAGATGCTTACCATTACGGGAAGACAGACAGAGATTCTTATAAAGCCTATGACAGAAGAGGCAGTAGCCATTCAGGGAGACCGGGAGCTGGCAGATTACTTGATTATGACCTCGCTTCCCATGGAAGAAGAGAATCTTACGGCTACCAAAATTTCCTTGAAAACAGGAGAAAAGCCTTATGCTGATATCTGGGTAGGAGGTCAGAGGCTGGAGGAGGGAGATTACCTTACTTCCCCTGGTGAGCAGATACAAAAAGAGAAGCCATTGGAAGGTGGTTTTGCTTATTACAAAGATGGTGTACTGACCCTGGAGAACTATTCCTATGAGGGAGAAGGATATGAGGTCAGTCAGATGGGAAGCACCACGGTTTCTGCCCTTATTTATAGTCCCGATAGCTTAGAGCTGGTATTACAGGGAGAAAATAACCTTGTTTCCTTTGGAGACAGTCGTAATTCCTACGGTATTGTAATAGGTGAGGAAGGAAGAGAAGGTGACCTGACTATCAGTGGAAACGGAAGTCTTATGGTGCGAGGTGATTTCAGGATTCGTGCCGGTGTAAAATGTAGGGATTTTATTCTCAGGGAAGGGATTTTCGAGGTAACAGGGGCGAGCTACGGAGTTATCAGCAGCAAAGATTTTAAGATGACCGGTGGTATGTTTGGGAATAGTGCTTTAGAATGGGGAGTTTGGCAGGAAGGGAACATTATCTTCAGAGGTGGATATTTTGAGACCGGTGGCGGAGCTGACTTTATCAATGTTAAAGGCTGTATCACAGGAGGATGTGTAAATTTCCAATTTAATGATGATTTTTTGAAGCTTCTGCCTGAGGGCTATCGTGTAAGAGAAGGCCACTATCAGGTAGGTAATCAGGTGCGTCCCGTATATTTTATTGAAAAAGCAGCCCCTGCTCCTTTAGATCAGTTCTATATCGAGGGAGAAAGGGAGTATATTTATACCGGGAAAGCCATAAAACCGGACTTTCAGGTTTATGATGGCTTAAACGGTCTGCTGAAGGCCGGCAGAGACTATACCATTACGTATAAGAATAATACCGGGGTCTATACTCTGACAGAAGGTCAGGAGGGCTTTGAGCCTGAAAAAGCTCCCAAAGCAATCATTAAAGGAAAAGGAGCTTATGGACAAAGCCTGGAAGTGTATTTTACTATTGCACCTAAGGATATTTCGGATCTTACCGATGATACCATAGTGGCAGAGACACTGGTGCTGGAGGAAAATGGAAAGGTACAAAAGAAGATACCGGTAATTACCTATGAGAAAAAGAAGCTGGCAGGACAGCTAAAGCCGGCGGCAGGACAGGTATCTGCAAAAGTAAAAGACTTTATCTATTCCTATCCTGATCTGGAAGGAGAGGCCAAAGTAGGAGCCTATGAAAAGGCAGGTGTTTGGACGATTCTGGCAGAAGGAACCGGAAATTATACCGGAAGCCGCCGGATTCAGTTGATTATTGCCCCTAAGGGCGGAAAGATGACCTCTGCCAAGGTGGGAAAAATTGCCAATAAACAGTATACCGGCAGTGCAATTGAACTGACAGAGCAGGAGCTGGTGGTTACGGGTAAGGTGAATAAGGTATCTGCTACCCTGATAAAGGGTACGCACTATGAGGTAACATATAAAAATAATAAGGAAATAGGTACTGCCACAGTAATTATTACCGGTATTCCGGAAAATGGTTTCTATGGAAGTAAAACCGCAACCTTTAAGATTACAGGAACCTCTCTCACAAAGGCTAAGATAGAAGGACTTACAGACAAGACTTTTCATGGCAAAGGACAAAGTCAGCAGCTGACAGTATCCTTACCGGATTCCTCACAGGCCTCAGGAAAGAAGGTACTGACAGAAGGAGAGGACTATCTTGTTTCCTATGAAAATAATGTAAATGCCGGAAAGGCTAAGTTAACCATTCAGGGGATTAACAGCTATACCGGTACTATTAAAAAGACCTTTAAAATTCTTCCCTATGATCTTACAGGGGAAACAGATAAGCAGGGAAATCTTAAGCCGAATAGTCCTTTTACAGAAAGTGCCTCCCAACTTCTGAAAAGAGAGGATGGAGATTATATGGACGGATATCAGAAGGGAGGATACCAGCTTCCTCTTCAGCTGTTCTTTACAGGAGAGAGTATGACAGAAGGAGTGGATTATACGATTTCCTATAAGAATAATAAGAAGGTTTATACCTTAAGAGAAGGGGAGGCAGGCTATAAAGCAGGCCAGGCTCCTACGGTTACCATTAAGGGAAAAGGAAACTTTAAGGGAAGTATCAGCAAAACCTTTAGAATCATGGAAAAGAGCATCTATGGCGATGTTACCATGTATGTAGCGGATGTGATGGCAAGCAGTAAAAAAGGAGGATTTATCAGTAAACCGGTTCTGAAAGATAGTGACGGAATGAAGCTGACAGAAGGTAAAGATTATAAGGTTCTACAGTATCTGTATAAGGATGAAACAGGAGATTTCAAAGAAGTAACGAAAAAAGATATTCTTAATACTCCGGGAACTGAAATAAAAGTCATAGTAGAAGGTCTGGGAGCCTATGGTAAATCAGTGGAGGGAGTACCCAACAGACAGGAAGCAACCTATTACCTGACAAAGCAAAGCATTACCAAGATAAAGGCAGGAAAGATTACAAAGGCTTATACCGGGGCTGCCATTACCTTAACAGAGGAGGATTTCTATAACGAAGACGGAAGCAGTAAGATTACCGTCGGAAGCGGAGCCAATAAGGTAGAATTAAAGTACGGAGTAGATTTTACGGTACTGGAAGACAGCTATCAGAATAATGTGAAAAAAGGTACCGCCAAGGTAACCCTTGTGGGCAATCCTCTTAATGAAGGAAACAATGTTAATCCCAATGCCTATGCCGGAGAAAAGACCATTACCTTTAAGATTGAAAGCAGAAGCTTTGGAATCTGGAACTGGCTGGAAGAACTGCTGAGTTTCTAAAGCTGTCGTTAATTTAAAATAGTTGTATAAGTATCGTTGTAAAGTATAGTTGGATAAGTAAAGGAAGCGTTGCAAAATAACGGGAAGTTAGTTATTGAGCAAGGCTTCCTTTTTTTACAAAACCATTACCATCTTCCTAAAAGCATCCGAAAGCTGGAATAGCAGGCTTCTCCTCGGAGCTTTCTTTGGTAGGATGAATTGTATTTTTGGGATGCTGGGGCGGTGCGTAAAGAGAATAAAGTTTTAGGGGAGTGGAGCCTGTATTTACAATATTATGCCAGGTACCGGCAGGAATAAGAATGGCACAATTTTCTTCAACACAAGTCTGCTGATTCAGATTGTTTTTACAATCCCCCATAAAAACCTTAGCCTTCCCGCTTACTACACAAAGAAATTGATCCACCCTGGTGTGGGATTCCACGCCGATATCACCACAGACAGGAATGGACATTAAAGTTAATTGCAGATGATTACCGGTCCAAAGTGTTGTTCGGAAATTTGGATTTTTATTGGCCGCATGATTAATATCAAAAATAAAGGGTTCAGAGCCATAATCACAGATAGCAGGGTGATGGTCAGGGATAAAAGATTTCATGGAAATACCTCTTGGTATTATTTATTGTTATTATATGAATTACCTGGCAAAGGGGTGTTTCAAGTAATCATCAGAAAAAACCAAAAGTGGATGCCTGTCAAGGAATTATTGAAATAAGCTCCAAAAATTGACAACAGGAAGCTAAACGGTTACCATTTGTTGGTCAACTCATAGCATATCGAAGGTAATAGCAAGCATATAATGGTATGATGATAAGAAAGTAACAGTTCATCCACGACCGAGAACGGATTCACTAAAATATTTTTTATATTAAAATCTGATTTGATATATTATAATTGAAACAGCTTATAAGAAAGACACCTGTAAGTGAAAAAATTAATTTTAGTTTAAAATAAGGCTGGTAACAGAAAGCAAGACTGAACTGTTATAAAGAGAAAGGGAAAGAATGCTAAAAGTAGTTAATTTATGTAAAGAATTTGAAAAGACAGTTAAGACGGGAAGAAAGACAAAAAAACAGGAATTTCTGGCGGTCGATCATGTATGCCTGGAGGCAAAAAGGGGAGAAATTATTGGTGTTTTAGGACCTAATGGGGCAGGAAAGACCACCTTACTACGTATGCTGGGGAATTTAATGACTCCCACAGAGGGAGAAATTCATCTTTATGATAAAGAGGAGAAAGAGATTGAAGATATTATAAAACGAAAGGAAGCCATTGGATATCTGTCAGGAAATACCAAGCTTTATCCCAGATTTTCCATCCGCGAATATTTAACCTTTCTGGGACAGGTGTACAAAATGGAACAGCAGGAGATAGAAAAAAGGATTGAGGAGCTGGTTTCCATGTTTTCTATGGAGGAATTTGTAGATAATAGGATAGATAAGCTGTCTACGGGACAGACTCAAAGGGCTTCTATCTGCCGCTGCCTGATGTCAGACCCGGACCTGTATATTTTGGATGAGCCTACCCTGGGTCTGGATATTTTAAGCGCAGATACCATTATTAATTTTATGCTGGAGCAAAAAAAGGCAGGAAAAACCATTTTGTATTCCACCCATTATCTGGAAGAAGCAGAGGCAATCTGTGACAGAATCTATATGATTTGTCAGGGAAAAATCGTGGCACAGGGAAGTCCCTCCTATCTTATGGAAGCTACAAACAGTGAGACTTTAAGAACAGCCTTCCGGAGAATTTATGGGAAAGCAATGGAAAATAATTAAAAAGGAAAGAATTTTATGAATAATAATAAATCATTACTGAAAATCTTATTTTTAAAAGAAATCAGAGATATTTTACGTGATAAAAAGACTCTGGTAATTATGGTACTAGTTCCACTGTTGCTTTATCCGGCCATGATAATAGGGATTACCCTGATTTTAAGTCAAATGGAAAACCGGCAAATGGAAAATACCTATCAGGTCTCTTATCAGGCAAAGGATGAGAGTATCGTCAGTAAGCTGAGGGACAGTTATGAAGAAATCAAAGAGGAAGAAGAGCTTTCCCTACAGTTTCTGCCCGGTGAACAAGAAGAAAGGGAAGGAGGTGTTACACTTGAGATTTCAGAAGAAAAGGAAACCCCGGAAATGGTCTTAAGCTACAATGCCACCAATCAGGACTCTGTCACTGCCCACAGTCAGCTGAAAAAAGTAGTGGAGCATTATAAAGAGAAAGCCTTGGAAAAAAGATTAGAGGACGAGGGACTTGCTAAGGACTTTCTTACTCCCTTTGTCATTCAAAGCAAAAATGAGGCAACAGATACGGAAACCATGGGCTTTTCCATTGGAGGAAGTCTTGGTATGTTGCTGATTACTACCATAATGATGGGAGCCTTTTATCCTACGGTAGATGTGTTGACGGGAGAAAAAGAAAGAGGAACCCTGGAAACCCTTCTGACCTTGCCGGTAAGCAATTTTCAGATGATTTTAAGTAAATTCCTGGCAGTATCTCTTTTTGCCTGTGCCAGTGCCGTATTGTCTATTTTATCCATAGGAGGCTCCCTTGGTTTTTTATTAAACAGCGTAGAGAAAATGTATGAAGGAGAGACTTTGGGAATTGATTTTTCCTCCTTTTTCTCATTTTTACCCATATTACTGATCGTAGTAATTATCACGGCTCTGCTTTTAACAGCTGTTTCCATGTGTTTTTGTATTTTTGCCAAAAGCTTTAAGGAGGCCAACAACTACTTTACACCGGTAATGCTGATTATTATGTTTGCCTCCATGGCTTCCCTGCTTCCTTCGGTAGAGCTGGGGGGAAAAACAGCCTTAATTCCCATTGTGAATGTATCCCTATTGTTAAAAGCAGTAATGGCACAAAACCTGTCATATACTCTGGCAATGATTACCATAGTTGTAAATTTCGTCTATAGTATTTTAATTGTCTGGGTATTGGCTAAAATTTATTGCAGTGAAAATGTTTTGTTTCAGGATGGCTTCCAAAGCTTCACCTTATTTGAAAAACGTTCGGATATTAAAAGGGGGACCATACCGAAAACAGGGGATTTAATTCTGGCAGCAGCAGTACTTCTTTTGCTGATTTTATATTCCGGCATTGGTATAGGGGTCAGGTCACAAATGGCAGGAGCAGTAGTAAACCAGTGTATGATTCTTGGAATGCCTCTTTTATTAATCTGGTACATGAAGCTGGATATGAAAAAAATCTTTTCCTGTAATAAGCCTGCAAAAAAGAAGATGTTGGCAGCAGTACTGCTCTATGTGGGAATCTTTTGTCTGACCATGATTCTTAGTGCATTTCTTATGAAATGGATGCCGGAAAGTACAGGAAATATGGAGACAGCCTATGAAGAATTATTAACATATCCCATGGTTTTATTACTGACAGTCGCTGCCCTCATGCCGGCTATCGGAGAAGAGCTGTTTTTCAGAGGACTTTTATTCGGCAGCTGGAAGCTTCGCTTAGGACCGGTAAAGGCAATGCTTCTATCCTCCCTCATTTTTGGAGCCTTCCATATGAGCCTGGTAAAATTTCTTCCTACAGCCCTGCTGGGACTTTGTTTTTCTTATATTACCTGGAAGTCAGGAAGTATTTACCCCGGTATGGTTTTACATTTTATCAATAATCTTTTTTCCTTCTTTACCATGAAGTATAGTGAGGAGATAGCGAAGCTGCTTCCGATTCTTACAAAAACAGAGTTGGCAGTAGGGGAGACCGTAGTATTAATAATGATTGGGGCCGTTTGTGTTGTCCTGGGAGTGCTTTTTTTGGAAGGTCAAAAAAAACAGCGCCTATAGGAAAATATGACAAGTGAAATCAGAAACGGTAGAAATGTGTTAATTGTATATTGCCATTTTTCGCATTAATGAGTCACATAAAACCGTTTATGTAGTAACTATACAATATCAGGGCCGAATTCTATAAAAGAAGCACCAAATAATGCTATAAATTATTTGGTGCTATTTTTGACTCAAGATGATTTGCTACAGTTCTAATTGTCTCTCTTTGTATCTTACGGTTCACTGAAAGTGACTTTAAATCCGAGGGGGATACCTGAAACAGGAAGCTGAAGGCAAAAATGTTACAAGATAACTATAATTCTCAGTTTATGTCGTGGACAGAGGATGATATTTAATGATACTTTTAACTTAGATTTTAACCTGGAAAGGAAGTGTTTTTATGGTGAATCAAGAAAATGTGGGAAGATTTATTGCAGAAAAAAGAAAAGAATATGGATTAACTCAAGAGCAGTTAGCCGAAAAGCTGGGGGTAAGCAATCGAAGTATATCACGTTGGGAAAATGGAAAAACTATGCCGGATTTTTCCTTATTTCCGAAGCTATGTAAAATATTGGAGGTAAGTATTTCAGAGCTTTTAGAAGGCAAAGGAGTAACAGGAGAAAGTATTCATTTGTACTTAGATTTACTTCATTATGAAGAGAAGAAAAAACAAAAAAACTTAAACCAATTTATAAGTGGAGGGATTTTATGCGGTACACTTATATGGTTACATTATCGGTTTAATATTTTTTTCTTTGTAGAGGAAATTACTATATTTTTAGGATTGTTAAAAATTTCCGGGATTTTATGCGTTGGGGCTGTTTTCTACTATAATAATTATGAACAAAAGTATACAGAAAACGAAATAAAGACTTTTTTAGGGATAAATCAGGATGTGGGAATGAGAACAGCAAAAGAAATGCTATGGTATGCCAGAAGAAAACAAAAAGCTGAGTTAAAACAATATGAAAAAGGCTTTCAGGCTATTGTAGAAAATTTGTTGCCTGAGGAAGCTGTATATTTTACAATGGTTGCAGAATCATTGATTTTAAATGAAGGCTGGCAGGATGGATGGAAACCGTGGCACATTGCTTTAGCTGTTACAGATACAAGAATTTTAGTTTCAGGTGAATCAGTCAGAGGAAGATTTATGACAGCATATGATGTTGAAATATACAAGCTTGCAGAGGTTGTTTCTATTGACTATTGTACAGGGAAAATTATCATTAACCTTGGGAAAGATAAGCTTACGATTAGAGAGGATAATTTAGAACAATTAGCAGATGATTTAAAAAATGCATGTTACGATACGGTAAGGAGAAAATGATTTGAGAAAAAAGCTTTTGGTGATTGTATTCTATTGTCTTATATTTATTATGATAGGATGTTCAAAAAATAAAGAGGAGGCAGTCTGGCCAAAAGATAATGTAGTTCTTGGGAAACCCTGTATGGAGCCGGGAAAAAAGAACTGGAGCATTCATAATGCAAAAGATATAAGAGAAAATTTTTCTGCTATGCCGGTATATCCCACAGACGAAACACAGGATGATATTTATCTGCTGGGGAAAACAGAGAATTTCACACTTTATGGAAAAGGAAATTATGAAAGTCTGTTATTAGAAAGTAACGGATGCTACAGTGAGATTTTCTATCCTTATACCTCTAATTATATGAACCTGCCGGAATTATATGAATTAGATATAGACAAGGATGGTGCTTTAGAACTGGGAATTAAATTACATCTTCAAAAAGGAACAGAATTGAGTATACATAATCTTCTTTTAGCTGATTTTAATGAGGAGAATGTGTTATATGTATATCAGTATAGGGAAGAAGATTTTACAGAAGACTTACAAAAAGTAATAAGCTTTGAGGATGTAGAAGGAGGAATTTATCCCTTATTAAATGGGGGGAAAACCGGAATCTATATGGAAGATAAGTATGAGAATGACCCCTTTACAAGTATAGGGGTAGGTGCCATTATGCATTTTTCCTTTGATGATATCCAAGAAGAGATTTGGCTTACCGGAGCATTTCTTTTTGAAAGAAAAGGAAGTGTAATGTATGAAACCGATGGAAGTGCTGTGAAAGCCTTAGTAGGATGGGATGGAAATGAATTCTTTTTATCTCAGTATCAAGTAGTTTTAGAGGAAGAGAAAACTTTAGAGGAAAAAGAGCAGCGTAAGGAAGCGAAAGAGGGGAAAAAAGCACCAACCAGGGAAGAGGTACTTGAACTGAGGAAGTTGGTTACAGAAGGGATGACAGAAGAAGAAATTACCCGGTTAAGTGAAAATATTAAAGTGGCCAATTTGACAATGGAAGAGGCATATTTATATGATTCTCTTTTTGAGCGTCTGGAAGATCCGGAGGATTTATATTGGAATTATGTTGATGATAAAGGCGAGATACAAATAGGCTGGGATTTATCAGAGAAGCATTATGTTGCAGCTTCAGGCTTGACAAGAAATGAATGGGGAGAAAAATACGGAAAGCCCATCATGGTGTATAACCGATTTCATGCAGAGAATTTTATAGCACTAATGGAAGAGATGAGGGACAGTATTCATCATGAAGTATGGCAAGAAGACTTTAATATATTGATTGAAAAGATGGAAATGGCAAAGAAAACCCATGATGTTAAGTATATGATAGAATTATACAGAATTCTTCATGATATGGATTATTTTTTACTTCGGTATGGACCGGAAGATGTTGGAAAATATACGAAGGATGACAGCACGGTAAATAAATTTTATGGTGTTTTACTGGTACATGATGATCCTCTAAAGGATTGAAAGCAGATTAAGAAGCTTTTACGCAGAAATACTCCCTAAAGACACCCTTCCAAAATGTTGCTGTGGCAACAACTGAATGTTTATATTTTTGTATAATTCTTTTTGTAACACTAGTGATGCTAAGAAGGAATTATATGATGCAGCATTATGGATGGCATCTACAAGAGAAGAAATTGATGCAGCAGCAGGAAAAGCAAGTGTACTGGCAACAGAGAATGAAGATATCAGAAGCTTAAGAGAATTAACTATTTATGGTTTGAAAGGTCTTTCTGCCT
>JAFYWD010000007.1 GCA_017558205.1 Lachnospiraceae bacterium
GACTGGAGTTCAGACGTGTGCTCTTCCGATCTCTCTTCCTAAGCTTTCCGTAAAAATTATTTTTTCTGCCAGACTATCCAGCTTCAAAACCTCTGCTTTTCTTGTCTGGGTTTCCAGATATCCGTCAGAAATAATACCGATGGATATTCCCTCTTCCTTTAGCTTTTTTAAACAAGCTTCTACCTCAGGATAAAAGGAAATTTCCGGAGTATGATTACGGTATACATCTACCAGCTCCAAAATATCCTGCTTTTCATAAGAGATATGATGCCCCTCCAGGAATTCGTTAAATACCCTGCTGCTTTTTTTCTCGTATAGCTGATACAGCTCTCTGAAAACAACAGCCTTATTCCAATTTTTTCCTGCTTCTTCCCGATATTTTTCACAGAGAAATCCGGCCACTGCCTGATAACCGCTTTTGATATAATCATCTTCACTAATCAGGGTATCATCTAAATCAAAAACTACTGCTTTGATCATCTTATCACAACCTTATTTTCATCTAAAATAACAGAGCTGTCAAATCTTAAAAATAAAAGATTTTCCCGATAGTCATCTCGGTACTCCAAAGCTTCTCCCTGCATCAGCCGATACAGCTTTTCACAGGAGTCTGCTCCTGCTTCAATAGACATGGGTGCACCACCGCCAAATCTGGGATTAATCTCAATAAAGCTGATTCCCTTTTCTGTCTTCATGCATTGAACGGTAATATGTCCTATGGGCTTTAAGACCTCCATCAGACGCCTTACCTCTTCTATAATTTCTCTATCCTTAATAATCTCTCCCTTGGCGATTTCACCGCTTCTTACGGCAATTCTTCTTCTGGGAACTATGGAAAGAATTTTACTGTCAAAATCTAAAAATACATCTACCGTATATTCCTCTCCCCGGATAAATTCCTGTATAATGGGGTTTTTAATATATTCCTTAAAAAAGTCCAATTCCTTTTTATTATTTACCTGAAAAGCATTAATGCTGGAGCTGCCATCCAAAGGCTTAATAAACACAGGATAGCTGAACTCTTCCTTCTCGGTATCCGTTATTCTCCCCGGTACCAAAAAACCATTTTCCTCAAAAAATTCCTGACTTTTTATCTTGTCTCTGCAGATTTTAATCACCGGCAGATTGGAAACGAGAACTTTGGCTCCCGTTTTTTCCTCCAGCAGCTGTTTATTTTCTGCTAAAATCAAAAGCTCTGTATCTATGGTAGGAACAATCAGACCAATCTCTTCCTGCTCACAGATTTCCATAATTTTTTCCAGATAGCCGGTTGTCCCAATTCTGGGAATCTGATAGGCTTTATCGCTAAAATAAAGGGCAGGTGCCGTATCAGATAAGTCTGCTGCCACCAGCTTACTGTCGATCTTTAGCTTTTTAGCCGCATTTTGAAAGCACTTCACCAGCTCCACTCTTCTTCCGGCACTTAATAACAAAACGTTAGTTTTCATAAAACCTCCCTTTTTCTCCGAAATTATACCCATTCACTTCCTTCATGGTTATATATTATTATCAATAAATAATGATACCTATCTAATATTTCTTATTTCTTCCTCATAGGCCTGTAATACAAATTTGCGATCAAAGGTTTTTTCCATTAAGGCTCTTCCCATCTGCCCCATGTGCCTTCTTTCCTCTTCCGTTTTCACAAGCATCTCTTTTAAGGCTCTTTCGATATCCCTCTCATCCTGAGGTAAAAATCCCATTCCCGTAATTCCCTGTCGGAAGGTTTCCTTACAGCCGGGAATATAGCTGGCCAATACCGGCCTTCCGCAGGAAGCCGCTTCCAGTAACACATTGGATAAGCCCTCATGGTAGGAGGGATGAAGGATAATGTGGCTTTGTCCCATAATCCGAAAAACCTCCCTGGAATAGCCATAATATTTTAACATTCCTCTTTCCACCAGACTCCGGATTCTTGGTTCATATTTTTCCTTTGTTTCCGGCTCATATTCTCCGATCAGTTCAAAACGAAGCCTGCTTCCATATGCCGTTTCATTGATATTTTCAATGAGCTCCAGGTACTCTTCAATTCCTTTATCCTTCATAATCCGAAAAACTGATAGGATACGAATACCATTTTCTTCTGAAGGATATGGGGTATAGGGATACTCCTGTAAGTTGACTCCTGAGCCGGGTAATAATCTGCTTTTTCCCAAGCCGATCTTATGCTTTTTCATAAAACTCATATTGTCTTTGTTCTGGAAAAAAACACATTTTGCACTTTTACAGGAAAGGGCATAGAGCTTTAATAAGTTATCTGCCAAAAGACCTCCATTTTGAATCGCTGTTCCCAAACCGGTAATATTTACCAAGTAGGGTACTCCCATAAGGGAAGCTGCCATTCCTCCGTAAATATTAGGCTTAATGGTATAGGTCAGCACTACCTTGGGACGCTCTTTTTTTATGATCTTAAAATATTCCATTAATAATTTTCCATCCTTCACAGGGTTCATCCCCCTGCGTTCCATGGGTACCTCCACAACCCTGGCTCCCAAGGCTTCCAGCTTGGAAAAATCGCCGTCTTTTGGAAGGGCAATAACAACCTCAGCCCCTTTTTTCACATAGCTTTGTACTAATTCTTTCCGAAATAAATAAATTCCGTCCACATTATTTGTCAGTATCAGTATTTTCATTTTTCCTGCTTTCTGTATCTTCTTTCTTACTTCCCATAAAAACCTCCATGGTTTCTGAGGTATTGCTGTGTATTCCTTCTCTTACCAGAACTGTTTTTACTGTTAAAAATAAGATTTTCAGATCCATTAAAAAAGAAACATTATTAACATATTCTATATCATATTGAAATTTTTCCTCCCAGCTAATAGCATTTCTTCCTTTTACCTGGGCCAGACCGGTTAACCCCGGTCTTACATCATGACGATGTCTCTGTTCTTCATTATAACGGGGCAGATATTCTACCAGTAAGGGTCTTGGTCCTACCAGACTCATATCTCCCTTTACAATATTCCACAGCTCAGGAAGCTCATCCAGACTGGTAGCTCTCAGCATTTTTCCAAAGGAGGTGAGGCGGATCTCATCCGGCAACAGGTTCCCCTCTTCGTCTCTTTTGTCAGTCATGGTCCTGAACTTACGAAGAGTAAAGATCTTCTTATCCTTACCCGGACGCTTCTGATGAAAAATCACCGGACTTCCCAGCTTCACCCGAACTAAAATCGCTACTATTATCAATATCGGCGATAGTATCAGCATAGCACTCCCCGCCACCATAATATCCAAGAAGCGTTTCAAAAATTTACGATACATATTTCTGCTCCTTTTACTGTCTGCCACAGACGGGCAGAGCAAAATACTTATTAGTGCGCCTTTATATCATTCATAAAGAGGGTTTCTAAAAACACCGGTCCTTATGCCCTGTCGTTTAGGGCATTAGTACCGCTGTGTTTTTAGTTAAGCGAAAGCGTCCCGATGTTGAATGATATAAGCGCACTTTTGATACAGATTCTCTGCCCGTCTGTAGGCATTCTCTAAAACAGGCTACGAATAAGAGAAATTATTTTCTCCATATCTTCCTTCGTATTTTTGATATCACTGGGAAGGCATAGGCCTCGATTAAAGATATCTTCTCCCACGGTTATTATATGACCGGATTCTATCTTTTCTCTATCCTTGATACTGCCCTCTGCCGTAATACAATCGTAGGCTTCAAAAACAGGCTGAAGGTGCATAGGCTTCCAGATAGGTCTTGATTCTATATTTTCTTCTTCCAATACATCCATAATCTTATTTGGCTCTACCTGACAGCCTTCTGCCAGAAGTAAGCAGGAAAGCCAGCAATTAGATTCTCCTTCCGGATTCATGGGATTCATGGTAATTTCCTTAATATCAGAAAAGGCTTCCTGATATTCCTGATATATTTTCTGTTTTTTATGTTTATGTTCTTCCAAATGAAGCAGCTGTCCTCTTCCGATTCCTGCCACAATATTAGACATTCTGTAATTATATCCTATGTGGGAATGCTGATAATGTCTGGCGGCATCTCTGGCCTGGGTAGATAAAAACCTGGCCTTCTCTATCATCTTTTCATCCTCAGAAATCAACATTCCTCCACCGCTGCTGGTGATAATTTTATTTCCGTTAAAGGAGTAGATTCCAAATTTTCCAAAGGTACCCGTCTGTTTTCCCTGATAAGTAGCACTCAAGGATTCGGCTGCATCCTCTATCAAGGGTACTCCGTGCTTTTCACAAATAGTGGTAATCTCCTGTAATTTTGCCGGTGTTCCGTATAAATGAACACAGACCACAGCCTTGGGATTGGGGTATTTTTCAAAAGCTTTTTCTAAGGCTACCGGATCCATATTCCAGGTATCTCTTTCAGAATCAATAAATACCGGTGTTGCTTTTTCATAACAAATCGGATTTACTGTAGCAGAAAAAGTCAGGTCAGAAACGAAGATAATATCTCCTTCCTTGATCTCTAATAATTTTAAAGCCAGGTGAATTGCTGCCGTTCCCGCACTCAGGGCTGCTGCCGCTTTACTACCGGTATAATCACAAATTTCCTTCTCCAGACTATTTACATTTGGTCCTAAGGGTGCTACCCAGTTGGTAGCAAAGGCCTCCTCTACAAATTTTTGTTCTTCTCCATGCATGGTAGGAGATGACAGATAGATTCTCTTTTTTTCCATTTTCCTGCCTCTTTTCTGCTTCCTTCTAATCATTTTTAATCTGATAGGTAGGTACAATTTCTTTAATCAGATATCGAATATCTGCACTTTCATTTTTCGATTCTTCTTTTAAGTCCTTTAACTGCTTAAAGAAGGTCATTTCATCCAACTCAATAGGCTTTCCTATATGAATCATACTGTTGGCAGTATCCTGAAGTCCTTCCTCCTCCATCAGCAGCTCCTCATACAGCTTTTCTCCCGGTCTCAGTCCCGTAAATTCTATTTCAATATCCTCTCCCACCTTATATCCTGATAAGCGGATCAGATTTTTGGCCAAATCCAGAATTTTTACCGGCTCTCCCATATCCAGAACAAAGATTTCTCCTCCCCTGGCGTAGGCCCCTGCCTGAAGAACCAGAGATACTGCTTCCGGAATAGTCATAAAATAACGGATAATATCCGGATGGGTTACCGTAACCGGACCTCCCTGGGCAATCTGTCTTTTAAACAAAGGAATTACACTTCCGTTACTTCCCAATACATTTCCAAAACGTACTGCCACAAACTCGGTATCGTAATGACGGTTAAAGGTCTGAATAATCATTTCACAGATTCTTTTACTGGCCCCCATAATATTGGTAGGGTTTACCGCCTTATCGGTACTGATCATTACAAATTTTTTGGTTCCGTAATAAGCAGCCGCCTGGGCTGTTTTCCAGGTCCCGAAAACATTATTTTTTACCGCTTCATTGGGGCTTGTTTCCATTAAGGGTACATGCTTATGGGCTGCCGCATGATATACAATATCCGGACGATAGGTTTCAAAAATCTTATTCATACGGTTAGTATTTCTTACGGAGGCAATTAAGACTAAAAGATCCAGGTTAGGATATTTATATTGCAGCTCCTGCTGTACATCATAGGCATTGTTTTCATAAATATCTACTAAAATCAACTTTCTTGGCTTATGCTGTGCAATCTGACGACAAAGCTCACTTCCGATCGAACCACCGCCTCCGGTTACCAGCACTGTTTTATTGCTTACATAGCCCAAAATAGAGTCTAAATCTACATGAATGGGATCTCTTCCCAATAAATCCTCTACTTCCACATCTCTCAGCTGACTTACATTTACTTCTCCATTCACCAGCTGATAGATGCCGGGAAGGGAACGAAGCTTACATTCTGTTTCCTTACAAATCTCCAGTAAATCCTTAATTGTCTTTTTAGAAGCGGAGGGAATGGCAATGAAAATTTCATCAATACTGTAAAGATCCACACATTCCAGTATTTTTTCTCTTCCTCCCACTACCTTAATTCCCTGAATAAAGCTACCCCATTTTTTACTGTCATCGTCAATAATACAGCCAATGCTCATGGTGGAATAATTACTGTTTACAATTTCCTTAATAATGGAATTCCCTGCTTCTCCGGCTCCGATAATCATTACTCTGATATCATTCTTTTTGTTTTGTTTTTTATGCTTGGCACTTCTGAGAAAGCGATAGGAAAAACGGCTGATAAAGGTAAAGGTAATTAACAGAAAGCAGTACATAAAGTAATAGCTGTTAGGTACCGCCCTGTTATAAGTTTTTACCAGAAACAAGCCTATTCCGTTTACTGCCGATGACAGAAAGCAGGCTACAATAATATTCTGTAACTCATTTTCTCCGGCAAAGGCCCAGAGACTTTGGTACAGACGAAATACATAAAAAACAGCAATGGTAACTATAATGTTAAAAGGCAAAAAGCGTAAAATAGTTTCTAAAAAATAATCAGGAATTAATTCATACTGAAACTCATAACGCATGGCAATTGCCAGAAAGCTGGCTCCCAATACACTGGCCACATCATAAATTACAAGGCTGGCTCTACGAAAAATCAGCTGGTAATTAAACTGTTTCTTTTCCATTCTTTTAGTTGCTCCTTTTAAATAACAACGGCGCCATTACTGCAATTACGGCAATTCCGTAGGGATTGCAAAGATGAAAGATCCATTCCACCATTCCGGCCATGGCAAAGGCAGGAATTACCGCCAGTGTTAACACAAGATATTTTTCCTTCTCTTTCTCCCGGCAATAGCGATAACAGGATATTCCGAAGGCTGTCACTCCCATTAGAAGGAATACTATTCCCGTAACGACTCCATGGTCGTGAATCATCTGTAAAAAGGTATTATGGGCATGAACTGCCATACTTCCGTCTGCCAGAGGTACTCCCATCAGTTCATGACCTGTCATATTCCAATGACCTATATATTCCGTAAAGATCTCAAATCTTCCGTTGGAGATGTCTTCTTTTTCATACATTTCAGCCTCACTGGCCAGCTGATAACTATCACTTTGTACATAAACAGGCTTTTTTGCCTTCTCCCATTTTTCCTTCAACTCGTGATAAGAAAGAGAAATATTTCCCATATCAATTCCAAGCAGCTTATTCCCGGCTACTTTGAAAAATGCCGTAATGTCAATATAAAGCTCAGAATCCATAGGATCTCCCTTTTCCACCACATAATCCCAGATCTCTATTTCCGAATAAACAGGATCATCTGAAATGGCAGGAAAAATTCTTTGGGCAGTAAAGACCACCGGGAATAACAAAATACTTACTCCCAGCATCATTGCCAGATTTCTGAAAAAGCAAAGCAGTTTTCTTCTTTCGTATAATACAGCAAAAAATCCGGCCATAAAAATCTGCATGGAAAAGGCCGCCAGATATCCTGTTCTTGATAAGGTTAAAAACAGATACACATTTCCTATTCCCAAAAGACTCAATTCCTTCAGACAATCCAGCCATCTTCCTGTTTTTCTGTATTGCAGGAAAAGACGTACTACAACAGCACA
>JAFYWD010000058.1 GCA_017558205.1 Lachnospiraceae bacterium
CATATACATATTCAGCATCTGAAGAAGCGCTTGCATGTACAGGTGCTACTACACGATAGCTTCCAACAGGAAGTGATACCTGTACCGTATTACTATTTACTACAGTACTTGCAACCAATGTACTTCCTTCATAAAACTTAAGCTCTTTTCCCTGGATGGCAGTAAAATCTTCTACCTGCATTTCTACGGTAAGATTACCGGTAAAGGAGCTTAGAGCATCGTTTCTAACTACTTTATATTTTTCATTAGTATTTAAGGCTGCCATGGCTGCTGTCAGATTATCACCTGATACCATATCTCCTAAAATATTTACAAGAGGAAGCTTACGGCTGTTTACACTCTGACGTACTTCATCTCCTACGGATAATCCCCATGCTTCCATATAAGGAATGATATTTACATTATAAATATCAGCGATTGCTCCTACATAGGCATCTGTATTTGTCATATTTACACCGGCAGCCAGCTTTTCACGATACCATCTGAACATTTTTGCATAGGTTTTTCCACCCTCAAAGGCATCGAACAGATTACTAACTACATACAGTTTTACATCTACGAAATTGTCTTCCCAGCCCTTACCTGCCAGTCTGTTTCTGTTAAAATCATTTTCCTTTTCTGAATACTTTCCTAACCAGTCACCGGGATGGAAGTAGATTTCTTTATCCAGCTGAATATATCTTCCGATAATATTATTACTAACTTCCCCAAGATTCATAACACCTTTACCAAGAGTACCCTGATAACCATGAGCAAATTCGTGTAAGCCACCCCAGTTCATTTCAAAGAAGGGATGAATATGTTCACTGTTAATTCCCACATGAGTTCCTGCATAGTAAGCAGCACCTGCTCCGTGTCTGTTTGCTTTTACTAAAAATCTTGTAGGTACATCCTGATGAACCGGATTATCAGGATCCATTTCAAGACCAATCAGCTCATCCATTCTTGTTACAACCTTCTGCCAGTATTCACCAAACTGATCAAGGGTTTCAAAGCCCTTCTCGTGATAATTTGTTAAAAGATCAATATCAATTATGGGCATTACTACAGTAACTACATCATTTTCAAATACAGCATAGGTATTTTGTTCTTCTCTCCATTCGTTTTTAAATGCAGTTTCATCATCTCCCTGATGGTAGTAATTTAACTCATCTACTGAATTTACGTTATATCTTAATTCTACTTCAAAAACAGTATTAAGATCCACTCCCTGTTTCATAACAGGTGTCATAATAAAAGGAACAGAATCAAAGGTGCCATTTTTATTCACATTACTAAATGTCTGCCAATTGCCATCATTCTTAATGGTAAATCCTGACTCTTCATTCCCATCATTTCCATAGAACTTAAGATCCAGATTTCTGTCACTATTCTTAATTTTAATATCTACAGTAGCATCCTTCGGAACATAAATTCCTAAATGCTGAGAATCATGATAGTTGGCACGATTTGTACCTGCCTGATCCATATTCCATACACTGGGAGTTGTAAATAAGGTTCTGGTAACTTCAACACTTTCTCCATCCTCGGTAACTGTAACAGGTACCTTAACCACTGTAGTATTATTATGAGCATCTGCTACTGTATAGGTGATTTCATAGGATCCTGCCACTTCAGGATTAACATTATGCTCTGATACAATATCATCAGAAATATCACCATCCTCAAAATCTCTTGCAAATACTCTGAACCTTGTATCTTCCAGTTCAAAATCAGTTCCCTGAGGAATACTAATCGCCGTTGTTCCATAAATTACCGGCGCGGAGGTTTCACTCCAATAAGATCCTTGCCCTTCATTTGCCCTTGCACCCAGAGAGGGGATTAGTATAAGACCTGCTGCTAACATAAAACACTTTAAGAACATATTCTTCATACTTTAAATTCTCCTTTCTTTTTATAAATATACCTTTATGTTTTATATTTATTTGTTTTGATTTAGATGTATTGTATAAAAATTTTTTATTTTTTCATATAGCTTTTGGAAAAAAATATAAATTTCTCTTTTTTCCACCAAATTACTATGGTTATTTTATCTAATACGTTGTAAATATATTGTTTTTTTTATAACAATTTGTTAATTTTGTCCATTTCTCACTTTCCCACTTCAACATTTTGACGTGTTACTGCATTGCTTTATATTCATTTATTTTTCTTTAGATTTCTTTATATTTATTCATTTTCTGCTAATTTATTGTGTTTATAGTAAGATTTCACATTTTTATATATAATAAATAGAAAATGTATAAGTATATTTTTTTATTATTTAAATAAATAGTATAACTAAAAAAACGAAGAAGCTCCTTCCTCAGAAAGAATCTTCTTCGCTTAATTCTTAAACAATGCTAATTATTTATTCATAAATCTAACTGCTGTGCCGTAGGCAATTACTTCTGCTGCTCCCTGCATTACTGCCGAAGAAGCATACCGGATATTAACAATGGCATCTGCATTCAGAGCTTCCGCCTCTGCTACCATTCTCTTGGTTGCAATAGCTCTGGCTTCATTCATCATTTCATTATAGGCCTTAAGCTCTCCTCCTACCATAGTTTTAAAGGCTTGGGCAATATCATTGCCTAAATGCTTAGATTGTATGGTACTGCCCTTCACCAGCCCTAACATTTCCAATTCCTTTCCGCTGATATAATCAGTATTTACTAAGATCATCCTCTTCTCCTCCTTTAATTTCATTAATTCTTTCGATACACACCTTCATTAATACAATTGAACACATTATGGGAAGTACTCCTTATAAGTATTTTAGAATCCCTTCAAGTAATGATATTAAAATCAAAAAATATACTACATAATACAAGATTATAATAATTGATATAACAATAGGAGCAATCATTTTCTTCTGATGAGAATCCATTGGCATTACCTCCATGAATTAAGCAACGAATTGGAATAAACAAAAAGAAGCATAAACTGCCAGTAACACAATCCCCTGCCAACGGCTAAGTTTTTTATTGAATAAAGCAGGTACAGTCAGTAATAACATAACAATTAACATTAAAGGTATATCAAGAATAAGGGAAGCATTGTACCCCAAAAGCATTTTACCAACCGGTACTCCAAAGGGTGCCAAAGCAACCGAAATACCTGATACTAAAACAAGATTAAATACATTAGCTCCGATTACATTCCCAATTCCTAAGGAAGCATGTCCCTTCTTCAAGGATGTGATAGTTGTAATCAATTCAGGAAGTGAAGTTCCTAAGGCCACAAAGGTAAGAGCAATCACTGTTTCAGGCACTCCCAGCTTCTGTGCAATTACAGTTCCGTGTTCTACCAGAAAATCAGCACCTACTGCAATAAAACCCGCACCTCCTACCAATAAGATAAGCTCTATCCACAAAGTACGTCTTTCTATCTTTTCATCCACTTCTACTTCTTCAGGGTTTTTGAGTCCATGATTAACATTTAATATCATGTAAAACAAAAACATTCCCAGTAATACAAATCCGATCCAGCGTGGA
>JAFYWD010000059.1 GCA_017558205.1 Lachnospiraceae bacterium
ACATTCACATTTTTACTATAAGCCAAGGTATAATCTTTCTTTAATGTTAAAAGTGTATTTCCATCATAAATTAAAACCTCCGGTATAATTGCAGAACCGGTATAAGTATATTCGGAGTGTTCCAATCCGCTTCCATCAACAAAAACATAGCGCAGACCTTCTCTTTGACTTTCCACCTTCTTTGTTTCTACCAGTGGCTGACTCTTATTTCCGGATTTATCCTCTGCCATCACACTTACCGAAACAGAATCTCCCCCCTCTTCCAAGACAAGTTCTGCATGGTAACAGCCATTGTCAGAAATCATTTGAAGTGTAGATGTCTTAATAACTTCAGTCATCTGATTTTGACTGACAGTTGCAGTCATTTTTAACAGATCCGTATCATCTGTCCAGGCCTTAATAACAAGAATATTTCCCTCACAAGTAAGTTCCATAGCTTTCAAGACCGGTGCCTGTGTATCAACACAGAATTGATAGGCTGCCGGCTCTTCCATCGCATTACCTGCACCATCTACCGCATAGACTGTTAACGTATGATTTCCCTCACTTAACTCTGTTTCCGGCTGATAGGTAATCTGCCGTAATGGGGCATTATAATATGCATTCCAGTCCGCTGTGCCAAGATATTCTGTATCATCAATTTTTAAAGAAAATTCTTTAAATCCACAATCTTCATCAAAATTTACTCTGATGATTGGCCGTTTTCCATCGGCTTCTACATTAATGGTTGTAACCGCCGGTGCTTTTGCATCTATTGCAAGCAGGTACTGTCCCGGCTTTGTAATCTCAAGTGTTACACACTGATTTTCTTGATCCAAGGCACCTCCGCGACATACATAACCAAGAAGCTCCTCGGAATACTGATAAATCGCCAGTTTCTCTAAATCTTTTCCACTTACACCTGCTCCTGTTAACATCTCATCCGTGTATTTAAGTGTAAGTTCCAGTGGATTCTCTGAATAATCTGCCACTTCATTACCATCCACATCAGTTACATATACACAATAAGGATCACCTATGGTATAAACTTTTTGTTCTTCAACCTCTGCCTCCTCATTTGACATCAAAGTAATTTCTTCCACTGGGGAATAAGCCATAATTTCATAGCTCTGGGATACCATTTCCTCTGATTTTTCATCTGTTTTTACAGTAACCAAATGTAAGATCCAATCCGGTAAGTTCTCTTCCGATAACTGCCCACTTTGTTTTAATTCCGCAAGTGCATTTCTAACACCTTCTTTTATATCTTCCGATGCATCTGCAAGAAAGTCTGTTACACTTTTTACCACTGTTGTAAAGGGCTCTACAACAAGTTTCACAATATTGTATTCCTCATCTTTTGCCTTTACTAAATCCTCAATTTCATTTGTATGGGTGATATGCTTTGCACCTGCCTGATATGTTCCGCCGGCTGTTTCATATTCATAAGAATGGGCACCTTCAAATGCAACTCCTGCCTCTAAACCTAACACTGCAGTTAAACCTACTTCAAATTCAACTTCTGTCATTTTCTGATTGGTCATAGAAACTGTATACAAACCTTCGCTTGCTGACTCATCCAAATCTTCAAACAATTCTTTCTGTGCTTCTCCCATTACATAATAAGAAGTACCATTAATAAATTTATTTACTACATTTGATTCTCTTGCAAGCTGTTCCACTGCCTCCTGTTCATAAGAAACTTCTACTGCCTCAACCGTTCCTGTGGTATTGATGCTTCCCTCCGAATCCGCTACTTCTTTTTTCACCGAAAATCCCTGTACCGTTCCGTTTCCATCAACTTCGGTACTAACCTCCAGGGATGTATCCGCAGAGGTAGAAAATACACTATGATCAATACTACCTATCCCCACATCCTGACTCAGATTTAAAATTCCAATCTCATCTACACCATTACGGGTGAATGCAAATTCTTTGGAACCATCCTCGCGATTTTTGGTAATATCATAACTGAATACTCTTTCTTTGCTTGCGGCTAATAGTGAACCCTCTGTCACATCATCCAGTTCCAATGAACCTAAATTTGCACCGGCTTCCACAGATATGGCATGTCCCACCTGGGTCAGATTGTAAAAATTTACTCCTGTTAATTCTGCTAATCTGAGTAACATGGCGTTTCCTGTGGCTTGCGCCTGAGAGGCCAGCATAAATTTACCGATTTCTGTAAGTTGCCGGAGATTTTGCGGGTCATAATCCTCTAACTGCAATCCGATACCCACACTGGCTCCCGCTGCAACACCTCCCTCTGCCGATGCAATATCTATTTCAAGCTCTTTTCCTAACAATTTAGCTTCACCTGCCAAACCTGCGGATGCGTTTCCTGCTATTTTAGCATTGTAGGTCTGGAATAAAGTCAGATTTCTGGTATCTCCGTCTAATTCATGTTCTACCGATAAATTTCCTCCCACGGTACCTGTAATTTCAGCTTCTGCCAGAGAAGCTTCAACACTTCCAACTCCAACTTTTGCACCTACTCCTTCACTGATCTTTCCGGTTACGGATCCTTCCACACCTAACTCCCAACTTTGAGCGAAGGCTAACGGTTTCACGGTTGCATGAAATGTAACCGTATAAAGGAGCTCCTCTCGTCCCTTTTTTTCATCCTCCATCCATAAATGTGCAGTCAGAGTAACTTCCTCATTTTCTCCCGTTGTATTTGTCAAAACAGGGGAGTTTACGGTTACATAACCATCCTCTTCTGATAATGCAACTTCCAAGGTTTCCTGATTTTCAGACACTGATGCTACTTCAGAAACCTCAAAACGATACCATACATTTTTATTCTTTTGAATATTTCCATTATTATTCAATAATGGAAATGTTACATGAGCAATACCGGAACCATTAATTTCAATACCATTCACAATGATATCTTCCAGCTGCCTTCTGTCTTCACTTGGATCAGGGATGGAATTTCTTCTAATGGCCGGATTGTAATTTTGTCCCATCGGTAACGTTGTTATGCTGCTTCCATCTGATAAATACCATTGATCTTTATAGTTCACAGGAAGTAACACCCAAGTATCATTATTTCTTGGTGCAATTATCAATGTAAGTGCTTCACAATCTTCCACCAGACTTGTAGAATTCGTACCATTTCTCAAATCAAAATTGCCAAGATCAAGCTCTGTGAGACTTTTACAGCCTTCGAACATCGAAGCTATAGAACTTAAATTATGGGTTTTCCAAGTGCTGACATCCACCGACGTTAATGCCGTACAATCCTCAAACATTGCTGCACTAGTCCTTAAGTTTTCTGTATTCCATGAACTAAAATCAACTTCTCGCAAAGAAGTGCATTGTCGAAACATCGTGCTCATTTCTTGAACATTTTGCGTGTCCCAATTACTCAGTTCCACTTCCTCCAGAGCACGGCAGCCGTCAAACATTCCGGAGATATCTGACACGTTACTAATATCCAGATTCTTCAGATTTACTTTTTTTAGTTTCTCACTTTGCGCAAACATTCCCTCCATAGTTTGTACATTTGATGTATTTAATCCGTTCAAATCTTCAAGAGTTATCTCTGTAATTGTATTACAATTGAAAAACAATTCACTCATATCTGTTACATTCTGAGTATTCAAATTTCCCAACTCCAAGAATCGCCAGATTTCACAATCAGAAAACATTCTTGACATATCGGTAAGACTCCGGGTATCCCAGCCTGTCAAATTTAACTCTTCCAATCCCGAACAGCTTTCAAACATCCCTGACATCGTGGTTACCTGACGTGTATCAAAACTGCTCAGATCTAATTTTTTTAATGCCTTACACGAATCAAACATATCAGACATATTCTGAACATTTGATGTATCAAGGTCACTTAAATCCAGATTTTCTAACGCCCAACAATATGAAAACATCCCTGCCATAGAAGTCACATTGGTGGTATCCACATTCCTTAAATCAACTTCCGTTAAATTGGTACAGTGATAAAACATCCCCGCCATTGTAGTTACACTTGACAGATCACTATCTTTCAAATTTACTTTTTCCAAGGAAGAACACCCACGAAACATAGAATCTAATTTACCTACTCCGGTAAAATCCCAACTGCTCATATCCATTTCCGTTAAAGCACCACACCCTCTAAACATATCAGACATGGATGTAACACCCTTGATATTCCAGCCTTCAATATCAATATTCTGCAACCTCTGACAGCTCGAAAACATAAAACTCATGTCAGCATTTTCTGCATTAAATCCACTAAGTTTCACCGTATGTAAATTACTACAACCCGAAAACATACTTCCCAGGTCAGCTCCTGTTGCCTTCCAGTTACTCATATCTGCTGTCTGTAATCCGCTACAACCTGAAAACATAATTGCAAATAGTTTCCCCTCTGCCTTCCACCCTTGCATCGTAATATGATTTAAGGATTTACATCCGGTAAACATCCCCATCAAAATACTAGCGTTCTCTATGTTCCAATTACTGATATCCACGGCTTTGAATGATACACAATTCTCATACATATACCTAAGATCTGCGTCTTCACCCACAGCCAATATTGTGAGGGGAACTTCTTCTAACAGTTCGCATCCGCTAAACATATATTCCATGTTAGTAGCACTTTCGGTATTCCAGCCACTCAAATTTACTTTCACCAATTTCTTGCATTGTGCAAATAAATATCGCATATTAGTAACTTTTTCCACATTCCATGCTTTTAAATCCAACTCCGACAAAGAGGAACATCTTTGAAACATACTATCCATATTGGTTAAATTTTCAGGTTTCCAATCACCTATCTTTAACTGTGTCAGTGCGGAACAATCCAAAAACATCCACTCCGCATTTTTAACATTTTTTACATTCCAGCCTTCTAAATTTAGGGTGGTTAGTGCAGCACACCCGCAAAACATAAGACTTGTATCTGTAACAAGCTCTGTCTTCCACTCCCTCAAATCCAGTGACTCTAAAGAGCTGCATCCGTAAAACATTCCTGACATATCAGTTACATTTCCTATATTCCATTCACCAAACTCTACTGTTTTAAGTGCAGTACAATTAAGGAACATGTCACTTATATCCGTAACTGTCTCCATATTTGAACCACTAAAATCCACTCGTTCCAGTTTTTCACAATAAGCTAAAAGGCGGCTCATGGTCCCGGAACCTGACACACTAATCTCTGCTGATTTTACCTCACGATTGTATGGATAGTACTGCCAGGGACGACTACTGATCTCACCTGTTCCGGATACCACCAATTTTCCATTTGTATCAATTCCCCAGGTGATATTTGCTCCCTTCTCCGTAATGGTACCACCATAAACAAACTCACCATTACTCTCAGATAACGTTTCTGATACAACACTTACTTCTTTACTCTCCTCAGTGGTCTGAATAGGTTCCTCAGTCATCTCTCCAGGCACCCGAGTAAGCTGTTCCGGCATTTCTTCCATTATAGACTCACCATTTCCTGCAGACTCTCCTTGGGTAATATTAATATCATCAAGTAAATCTTCCTCTGTACTGCTTTCAGTTTCCGTCTCATTATCGGAAAGACTTTCTTCCATAGTACTCCCAGTTTCCGACTCATTAACTGAAAGACTTTCTTCCATACTTACTTCACTTACTTCCGTAAGCTCCCTGGCATGTACTTGATAGTTCACAGGTGAAATGCCCGCCATAGTTAAAGCAAAACTTAGTAAAATTGCTAACATTCTTTTTCTCATTTAACTCTTCTCCTTTGTAGTTTTTATTCCATTCCATCCTACTTATATTTCATTCTAAAAGAAACCATAATATCCCCCTTAAATCTTATATTTATATTTTGAATTTATATTTATAATACCATATTTTTTAGTAATTTTATTGTTTTTTCATTAAATTGATAGTTAATTTTAAGATATGTTTATGTAGGATTATTATATATATATGATATTAGCCTTTGACACCTCTAAGTACAGCAGTTGAATTGAAGTACAGAAAATAATAAAGTGACCACGAGCGACCGTAAAAAAACAGCAATTTAAATAAAAAAATGAGAAAATCCTTAAATTTAAAGAATTTCCTCATCTCTTAAAAGCGTAGCGAGAAAGGGACTTGAACCCCCGACACTGCGGGTATGAACCGCATGCTCTAGCCAACTGAGCTATCTCGCCATATATTAAATTACTTACTTTCGTAAGAGTGGGACCAACAGGGCTCGAACCTGTGACCCCCTGCTTGTAAGGCAGGTGCTCTCCCAGCTGAGCTATGATCCCGGGTTTTATTATTTGTCGCAACCGACTTGATTATAGTACTACATCTTTTTAGAAAATGCAAGTACTTTTTCAAACTTTTTTTATTTTTCTTTTTTCTTCATTTTTCTATCGTCTTCTTTTTTTCATTTCTTTATTTTTCTTTTATTCCCCTTACTTATATTTCTTACATTTCATAAGTTTTTATGCCCTTGTTTCCCACTTTGATAATTCCTAATCAATTCCCAATTATTACATTAAGTGATTATTGGCAGATAGATTATGTCATTTCCACAGTTCTATATGCTCAGTACGTAGTACAGAATACTATTCAGCAGCTAAATTATTCTATTTTCACTATTTCAGATGCTACCAACAATTGTTAGCCTCCCTCAGCCTCCCCATTTACTTCTAAACAGAAATACACACATAACTGCACAAAGAAGCTCTGCTCCCAAAATTGTCAGCCATACTCCATTGCTTCCCATTACCACGGGAAAAAGAAGTATTCCTATCACTAAGAATACCAGCTTTCTCATGGTAGATAAAAAAGCCGAAAGCTTTCCTTTTGTCATTGCTGAAAAATAGGCTGAAGCAAAGGTATTGAGTCCGGTGAACAGGAAGGATACCGCTAAGAACTTCATGCCCTTTTCTGCCAGTTCATAAACCAAATCTGATGGTTCTGCAAAGATCCCAACAATAATCTTGGAAAATAAGAGAGAAAACACGGTAATAACCAAGGACATCACTGCAATGATCTGAAGACTTTCCTTTCTCAGCCTCTTGATTCTTTCTTCCTTTTTTGCTCCTAAATTAAAACTGAAAACAGGTGCTACACCGGAGGAAAAGCCAATATAAATAGAGCTAAGGAAAAATTGAGTATAGGTAATAATGGTAATAGCAGATACCCCTGCTTCTCCATGACAGGCCATCATTACACTATTAAATAAAAAGGTTGTAAAGCCGCTTGACAGATTAGTTACCAGCTCTGCACTTCCGTAAGAGCAGCTTTTCTTTAGCATCTTCTTATCAAAGGAAGGCTTAAGAAACCTTAACCCCTCTTTTCTTTTATAGAACATCCACATTCCTACCAGGGCAGAAATACTGTGACCAATCACCGTAGATAAGGCAGCACCCAGGATTCCCATTTGCCAGAATCCCATAAACACAATATTTAAAATAGCATCCGTAATGCCGGAAATAATCATTAAGATCATTCCCAGCTTGCCTTTTCCTGCTGTAATATAAAAGCTTTGAAACATCAGCTGTAAAAGTGTGAGGGGTGAAAAAATCATCAGCACCCGCAGATAGGTCACGGTGTCTGCCAATAAAACTTCATTTGCACCTAACAAGAGTGCAATTTCTTTTGCAAAAAATATCCCAAGTACAGCTACCAGAAGTCCTGTAAGGATTCCGCAGAGCACTAAAAAGCTAAAATCACTGCAGGCTTCCTTATGCTTATCTTCTCCCATTTTTTTTGCTACAGAGGCACTTCCTCCTCTTCCCAGCATAATCCCCACACCCATCAATACACCCGTGACAGGGAATGCGATATTGGCAGCTGCCATGGAATCCAGACTTACCAGTCTTGAGATTAAAGCCACGTCAAGAATGGAATAGGTGCTGATTACCAGCATCATAATGATGGTTGGAAAGGAAAAGCTTAACAGCTCTCTTCTTTTAAATTCTCTATTTAAGGGATTATTAGTCATTTCAAGGCTTGTTTCATTCATCGTACTCTTCTCTCTTTTTCTTACTTTTCTAACCAAGTCATCATATCACAATTTCTTATGGCAAAAAAGAGTAATCCCAGCCGGAATCACCCTTTTTACCAAATAATTTTTAAGATGTTATACTTCTGTTTTCCATAATCCGTGGAGATTGCAGTATTCGTATACAGCTACTACTTTTTCTCCCTGTACATTAAAGGATGCTGCAGGAGCTTCTCCCGGTTTTAAATCCTTACGGTATCCACCATTTTCTGTTTCTACATAAATCCACTGAATGGAGTGTACCTCTTCCATAGGATGTTCTGCACTTCCTACAAATACTTCTACCTTATCTCCCTCAACCTTAACAACAGGAATATGTTTTTCAGCACTTGCATTAGCTGTATTGGGAATTAATTCTGCCATCTGTTTTCCGCAGCAGAATAAAGGTACCTTATGATCCTCTACGATTTCTACTAAATTTTTACATGTTTCACAAAGAAAAAATCTTGCCATTGTCTTAATCTCCTTTTCTGATCAAATCTTTTTAATTTTCTCAATTTTTAATTTTCTTAGTCTTTACTTTTGTTCTTCAGAAATCTTTTATCTACTAACCTATCTTTCTAAGTAGGTTCTTATGATTTCTTCCTTATTATTTTCATTATTCCGAAGGTGTATTCCTATTTCCTCCAGACCATTTCTGTCATGTTCCTTAATGCCATTACATATCAGCTCATCTACATGCAAAATATGCAAATAATCTGCCAGGGATTCCTGATTCTCATAGCCAAAATCCAAAAGATGGGAATGTGAAATCTGATTAGCTTTCATATCTATCAGCTTGATCTGGGAAGCTTTTTCCACTTCTTCTGCCATTACTCCCTCTCTTACAGCTAAGGCTATCCTTGTAATTCCTTCCGGCTTTTGGTATTGCTCATAAAGCATCTTCTTATGACAATCCTGTCTGGAGCAGTAGCTCTTCTCACCATTGCATAAGTCATAATCTCCGCCTTCAATCTCCAGGCTTCGTCCTTCTACAATTGCATCAGCTACCTTTTTCCGGGCAGATGCATAAATCATCTGAACCGTAGTCCTGGCCACCTTCATGGAAGTGCTGCACTCTTCCTGAGAACGTCCCTCTCTATCAATCAATCTCAAGGTTTCGTACTCATCTATGGTTAGAATAACAGGCTCTTTGTTACTCCTGTTTCCCACAGGCAAAAAAGTCAGAGTCTTGGGAAAATGACAAATTTTTCTGTATTTTTTAGGTCTTGCCATTTGATTTCCTCCTGCATTTCTTCCTCACATTTCTTATTATACACAGTTTATGTCATATGTCAATAATATTTTTGTCATTTGTCAAAAATATTAAAGTAATGTTATGATACAAGAGCAAATACATAAAAATACATATTCTGCACCTTCCAAGCGTCACGAGGAGATATCTTGCTCTACTTCGACATGTACATTCTTAAGAAATGTTTTTATCGTATAGGAAGCATTTTCCTATACGATAAAAAAGGACCTTATAAATATTGCTATTTATAAGGTCCTGTCCATCTTTAATTCTTAAGCTAATTTAGATTTAGCAAGTTCTGCTAATGTTGCAAATCCTTCTGCATCATTTACAGCCATTTCAGCTAACATTTTTCTATTCATGTCAACCCCTGCCAATTTTAATCCATACATGAATTTGCTGTAAGATAATCCGTTCATTCTTGCAGCTGCATTAATACGTGCAATCCATAACTGTCTGAACTGACGCTTTCTTTCTTTTCTGCCTGCGTAAGCATTCGCTAATGCTCTCATTACAGACTGTTTTGCAATTCTATACTGTTTGGATCTTGCTCCTCTGTATCCTTTTGCAAGCTTTAATACTCTATTATGTCTCTTTTTAGCGTTTAATCCGCCTTTAATTCTTGCCATTTCTTATTCCTCCTACACTTCTACGACTTATAAATATGGTAAAATCTTCTTCATATTCTTAACATTTGTACTATCAGTCATAGCTGCTTTTCTAAGATTTCTCTTTCTCTTAGTAGATTTTTTTGTTAAGATATGGCTTTTATAAGCTTTACTTCTTTTTAATTTACCTGTTCCTGTCAGTTTAAAACGCTTTGCTGCTGCTTTGCTTGTCTTAATTTTGGGCATATTTATATCCTCCTATACATAATCTTCTGATATCTATCTTAACCGGAGCTTAGCGCTTCTCGGTTAAAAACATAGTCATTGCTCTCCCTTCCACTTTTGGTGCTTTTTCCACCACGCAGATATCTGCAAGAGCCTGGGCAAAATCATCTAAAATATGTTTGCTGTTTGCCATATGTGCCATCTCTCTTCCCCGGAAACGCAGGGTAACCTTTACACGATCTCCTTTTGAAAGAAATTTCTTAGCTGCATTAATTTTGGTATTTAAGTCATTGGTATCAATGTTGGGAGACAAGCGAATCTCTTTTACTTCGATGATTCTTTGTTTTTTCTTTGCCTCTTTTTCTTTTCTGGAAAGCTCATATCTGTACTTTCCGTAATCTACGATTTTACAAACAGGCGGCTTTGCTGTCGGTGCAATCTTTACCAAATCAAGTCCGGCTTCCTCTGCCAGCTTTAAAGCCTCTTTGGAAGACATGATCCCTAACTGATCACCCTCTTCTCCAATCACTCGTACTTCCTTATCTCTGATTTGTTCGTTAATCATTAAATCGCTAATTGTCTTACCCTCCATAAGAAAACTAAAATTAAAAAAGTGGATAGTCGCAATCCTATCCACTCAATGTACACATAGAAAATAATTAAAGCTTCTTATCTATGAGACTATTAACACTTACTGACCCCATTGTCGCAAGGTGAGAGTGGATACTCTGCTTTGTTGTCTCGCTGTTTCACAGCTTTAAGTATAATATCATATTCCTTTTCTATCGTCAAGTAATATTTTTCTTTTTTTCAGTTTATTTGTAATAGTTCGTTACTTTTCACGCCCACGCCAATCACTGGCTGATTGGCGTGAAGAATGAGAATAAAAGTGGCCCTGAATCTGCCCCACAAGCAATCACTTGCTGATTGCTTGTGGGAGAAAGAGTAAATCAGACGTTTATTTTTCTTCAAAAGTACTGCAGGCAGTTTCCTGACTTCCTTTTGCTCCTGAACCATTAATGGTAACCTTTTCTGCCGTACATTTATAATTAAAATTATAACGGCATTTAGAAGCCTCACAATCGATACTGATGGTAGGGCAGGCATGACTTGTTCCGCTGGTAAGGTTTTCTCCTCTTTTTTCACTGAAACTTTCACAACAGGTTTTTCCGCTACAGTCAGCCTGAGGACCTCCCACTGTTATCTCTCCTTTACAACACAGAAGCTCTGTGTTATAGGCGCAGGTATCTGCACAACATCTTAAATTTGCCATAACTACTGTCTCTCCTTTTATACTAAGTTTTCATAACCGTTCAGTTCCTTCACGGTTCCAGTCAAAAATCCATCAAAATTGCTTTCAGCAATGGGATTTTGCCTCCGAATCATATTCTCACGGCATTCGCAGTAAATGCTCATGCCTGCACTGAACAATTACGTGATTTCAACAATAGTATTGACTGTTTTTTAAGCTTTATTCCTGAGGTAGCTCTTCTCTGATTTCTTTTGTTCTGATTTCCTTGCAGATTTCATCGATAAACTGACTTAAAGGCTTCTGTCCTTCGTCTCCTGCATAACGGCTTCTTACGGAAACAAGTCCCTCTTCTTCCTCTTTCTGTCCCACTACCAGCATGTAAGGTACCTTAGCCAGTCTTGTTTCACGAATCTTATATCCGATTTTTTCGGAACGATGGTCTACTGTTACATCTACTCCGTTAGCTGCCAGCTCTTTCTTCACCTTTTCTGCATAATCCATATATTTTTCAGAAATAGGAAGTACACGAACCTGTTCAGGACAAAGCCAGGTAGGGAATTTGCCGGCATATTTTTCAATTAACCATGCCAGTGTTCTTTCATAGCATCCCAATGAGGTTCTGTGAATAATATAAGGACGTACTTTAGCACCATTTTGATCAATGTAGTACATGTCAAACATTTCTGCTACCGCACAGTCTAACTGAATGGTGATCATGGTATCTTCTTTTCCATAAACATTCTTGGCCTGGATATCAATCTTGGGACCGTAGAAGGCTGCTTCTCCTTCCGCTTCCTTAAAGTTAATTCCTTTTTCCACAAGAATCTGTCTTAAGGCATTCTGTGTGTTTTCCCAGTAGGCTTCGTCCCCCAAATATTTTTCCCTGTTTTCAGGATCCCATTTAGAAAGACGATAAGTTACATCATCCTGAAGTCCTAAGGTTGTCAATACATGAATGGCCAGATTCAAACAATTCTGTAATTCTTCCTCTGCCTGATCCGGACGGATAACATTATGTCCCTCTGAAATAGTAAACTGACGTACCCTTGTTAAACCATGCATTTCTCCGGAGTCTTCATTTCTGAATAAGGTAGAGGTTTCTCCCATTCTGTAAGGAAGATCACGGTAAGATTTCTGGGAATTTTTATATACGAAATACTGGAAAGGACAGGTCATGGGACGAAGGGCAAATACCTCTTTATCCACTTCTTCATCTCCCAATACAAACATTCCTTCCTTATAATGATCCCAGTGACCGGAAATTTTATATAAATCTGATTTTGCCATCAGTGGTGTTTTTGTACGAACATAGCCCCACTCTCTGTCCTCCAGATCCTCAATCCATCTCTGAAGCTTCATAATCATCTTGGTTCCCTTAGGAAGCATAAGGGGAAGTCCCTGACCGATTACATCTACTGTTGCAAACAGCTCCATTTCACGACCTAATTTATTATGGTCACGTTTTTTAATATCTTCCAAATGCTCCAGATAAGCTTCTAAATCTTCTTTTTTATCAAAGGCAGTAGCATAAATTCTCTGAAGCTGTGCCTTTGAGGAATCTCCTCGCCAATAAGCCATAGAGGAAGAAATTAATTTATAGGCCTTAATATATTTTGTACTCATTAAATGAGGTCCTGCACA
Source organism: Lachnospiraceae bacterium (assembly GCA_017558205.1). Lineage (GTDB taxonomy): Bacteria > Bacillota > Clostridia > Lachnospirales > Lachnospiraceae > SFDP01. The sequence goes on from JAFYWD010000059.1 coordinate 12,927, forward strand.
AAGATCTACAAAATCTCCCTGCTTATAGAAGGAAATTTCTGCGCTTTCCGGCAGATCCTGAATTAATTCTACCTTATAAGGCTCCTGTTTTTCTTCCATATATTTGATAGCTTCTTCTCTGGGAAGTGTAAATCTTTCAATGGGAAGATTTTCTTTAATTACTTTCTTCATTTCCTTTTCAATATCAGCCAGCTCCTCCTGGGAAAAAGGAGTACTTCTGTCAAAGTCATAATAAAAGCCATCTTCAATAGAAGGACCGATTGCCAGCTTTGTTTCAGGATACAGACGTTTTACGGCCTGAGCCATAATGTGGGAAGCTGTATGTCTGTAAGCGTGCTTTCCTTCGTCATCACGGAAGGTTAAAATTTCCAGACTGCAGTCTTCTGTCAGTTCATGGCGTAAATCTACTACCTCTCCGTTTACTTTACCGGCACAGGCTGCTCTTGCCAGACCTTCACTTAAATCAATTGCTACGTCTAATACTCGTTTACTTTCTGCGTACTCTTTTACAGAGCCGTCTTTTAATGTAATTTTCATGTACTCTTTCCTCTTCCTTTCTTCTTAATAGCTTAATAAACATAAAAAATCCCCTACACTATAATTAGTGTAAGGGACGTAAATTACGCGGTTCCACCCTTTTTTATCTTCACCCGACAGTACAAGCTACAATGACTTTAATCTCGCAACCTGCCTCTAAAAAAGACTATGGTTAAAAACAAGCCCTTGTCATACCCGGCAAAAATATCTCATTCATGACGATAACGGAGTCACCGTACCTGATTAAGGTCTCTCAAAGGTGGTCTTCAATACAGATCCCACTAAGATACTTCCAGCACATGGTTCTCCACGGTATCTCTCTCTGCAGTGTTCTTCTGAATCTACTGTCCTTCTCAACGATTTTTGCTGATTCTCACTTTTATGATCATACAAATTTTATAAAATTTGCATTTCTTAAAAGCAAGCTTTTTCTTATCATAAAATAAATTTTTCATTTTGTAAATAGGGAAGTCATTTTTCATAACATTCCCGATTACAGTTCGTTACTGTTCACAGACAAGCCAGTGAACGTAACTGAATCTGCCCATTTAAAGACCGCTTTCAGCGGTGGGGCAGATTCTGGGCCACTTTTATTCTCATTCTCCACGATAATCACCGGCTGATTGACGTGAAGATTACAAATAAAAGTAACACAGTTCAGCCTTACAAATAAACCAAGTAATTTCTATTATAGTTATAATAGAATATCATATCTCATTTTCATGTAATTTTCCCAAAAACAAACTTTTGGATGTTAATTGTATAATTCCAATAAAAGCATCCAATTATCCTTTCTGAATCACAAAATATTTCGATATCAATACAACTCACAATAGTAATTGGAGCAAATCACAACTTATTCTACGTAAAGCTCCAACTTTAATTGATTTTCTTGGAGCTTTACTTACGATTTTTCTTATAACATCCAATTTTAATTTTTTTATCCTTGTTTTTTTCTTTGTATGCCAGAAATCTGGATGTTCGGTAATACTTTATCTAAATACGCTCCAAAAATAGATAACAGGTTTTCCTACCTCTGAACTTTTATTGATATGGCATCCAACTATAAATAACACCATGTCCTAAAATCATAAACAGGCTGCACAAATTCCGGAAATCAAATTGGAAGCTGCATGTATCATCCATCCGGGGAGTATTGAGCCATTTGATTTCTTTTCATTGATATATCCCATATACCAACCAATAACACCCGTGAACGCAATAATTAATATTACTTCTATCAAATTGATTATTCCAAATAACATTATTCCATGCAACAAGCCAAATATAAATGCCTGTATAAAATTAGCCAACCCAAATCCCAGTTTATTATTTAGTCTTTTTAATAAGAATCCTCTAAACAGTAATTCTTTGGGAAAAGCTGTATGAAAAATTGCGTATACAATAATTGCCGGTATAGCTTTTACACCAAGTCCCTCAAATTCAGATGTGGTAATTTCACTCTTCCACCTGATACTCCAGAATATCTCCCGGCTGACAATTTAGCACTTCACAGATTGCTTCAAGTGTAGAAAAACGAATAGCACTGATTTTCCCGGTTTTTATTTTGGAAAGATTCACATTAGAAACTCCTACTTTCTCTGACAATTCATTTAAACTCATTTTTCTATCGGCCATCACCCGATCCAGTCTCAGTATTATTTTTCCCATATCTTATTTCCTTTTATTTTTATTCTCAAACTGTTATATATCATAATTAGTCCTTTCATTATAATGTTTCATCTGATTCCTGCTGCAATACTGCACCGTATTTAAAAATATAAACCAACACTACCACAAGTAATATTAAGCCTAAGTCGATGGAAATTCCCACATATACAATTCCCTGTGTCCATTTTTCCATGGCAGATGTAATGGCAGAAGATAAGATTGACCACGGTAACAGGACAATGGCAAGATTTTTAATTTTCTTTACCACATTTTCCTCAAAGGGACTTTCGCACTTACGTATTGCTCTACATACAGTGCCTACAAAACACAAGGCTATGAGAGTCAACCCCATCTCTGCAAAAGCACCAAGACATAAAATTGCAACATTTCTGACATTCAACTCCATTTCCTCAATCTCTGCCTTCATTAAAAGTTGCCCATCGCCCTGTTCAATTTCGTTAAACTCATACTCGTGATCTATCATAACAAGGGAAAATTTTCCGGAATCTTCTATTGCTGTTTTATTATTTTCTAACTGTTGGTCATCCTCTTTCTCTATAAACAGGTCCTTTTTCAGACCTAAATTTTCATAGTTAATAGATAAATCCATTTCTCCGTTTAAAACGGCTCTGAAAGTATCCTCCGGTAACCTGAAACAAATCACCGCGGCTATCAGAGAAATAACCATCCCAATTGCTAACAAAATACCACATATCCAGACTATCACGTTACTAATTCTACCAATGTTATTAATTTTTCCTATTACGTTTTCCTTCATTTCTTCTCTCTTATTCCTTTCTCATTACATTAATTTTTTAACGATAATCGTTAAATTTAATATACGAGATTATTTTATTTTTGTCAACTATATTTTAATGTTTATCATTAAGTTTTTTATTAAATATATTATTTTTATACTCGATTGGTGGATTAAGAGATACATCCAATTATCTTTTCAAGATTGTAAAATATTCCCGTACAATTATAATTCCATAGAGAAATTGGAGCAAATCATATCTTATTCTAAGTAAAGCTCCAACTTTCATTGATTTTTCTGGAGCATTTTTTAAAATTTTTCTTATAACATCCAAATTTAAGTTTTAAAATTTCAAATCATATTATTTTTATTATAAATTTGGATGTTTTTCAATATTTTATCTAATTAAGCTCCACAAATTGGTAACCGAAGGCTGAACTGTTACAAAAATTCAAAAAAAAATAAACCAACCTATGGTTGATTTACCTCTAATAATACAGAACAAAGTCCTCTTTGCTCTACATATCTAATTTTAATTACTCTTTAATCTCTCCTGATAAAAATAAGAAAATCGAAAAATAAAATGAGCAGGGGAAGAGGGATTCGAACCCCCGTGAGCAGTTTTGGAGACTGCCATCCTGCCGCTGGATGATTCCCCTATTTCGTTTTGCAACTTTTGTCGCATCAACGAAGTTAATAATA
>JAFYWD010000060.1 GCA_017558205.1 Lachnospiraceae bacterium
ATCCTCCTGCTACTCCTCCAGATCCTTTCCAAAATAATTTTCTACCCAAAATAATAATCCGATAATTACAATCATAAACAAGCTCATAATAATAGCTGCTGCCGACAGCTTCTGATAGTCCAGGGAGTTAAAGGTATTATTCATAAAGTGCTGAAGCAGATACAGGGCATCAAAGGGATATTCTCCGGTCAACATATAAACCTCCCTAAAAACCTTAAAGGAATTTATTAACGATAAAATTGTTACAAATAAAATTGTAGACGACAGGTATCTGGCCTTAATAAACAGAAAAATCTGCCACCTTTTTGCATTCTCCAGATTGGCTACCTCTATTAATTCTTTGGGAATGGTACTGATAGCTGCCATAAAAAGAATCATATTATAGCCCAGGTTTTTCCACACAAATAAAATTACAAGAATTGTCTGGGCATGATAGGATTTAAACCAGTCTATCCGTTCCTGATTTATCAGCAGTAAAAATTCATTTACCACACCGTTATAATGGAACAATACCTGCCAGATTAAAATTACCGATGCAATGGGTACCATCATAGGACTAAGAAGTAAGGTTCTCAGCTGACTTTTTAGTGGAATAGCCAGATCCAGTGCAAAGGCCATTGCCATGGAAAGTATTACTACCAGAGGTACTGCTATCAGAGAAAACCTTAAGGTATTACCTGCAGCCAAACGAAAAGCTGAATTATTCCAAATCCTGATAAAGTTATCCAGAAAAACAAATTTGTTCTGGATAGGATTATTCACCAGGGAATAATAAATTACCACTATAAAGGGGAGAATAAAAAATATCCCTACTCCTAATACACTGGGTGCTAAAAAATAGGCACTCTTTCTTTTAAGCTTTTTAATCTCCAAGGTATGCTTCTTTTCCTTCTTAACTTTTTCTTCTTTCTGTATCAAGCTCATTTTTTCTTTCAAACTTGCCCCCTATTTCTTATATTTTATTGGTCAAAGCCTTGATTTTTCAAGGTTTTAAGCTATTTTAAAAGCAAAATTTCCTCTTCTTATTGACCAAATGAGTATTTTTGTATTTTTTAGTATAATTTTTTATCCACATGGGATTTTTATGTGGATAACCCTTTTCCCCAAATATTTTAAGGATAAATCCACAGTTTCCACATACTTATCCACAGGTTTTTCAGTGTAAAAAGTGTATAACCTGAATGTCATTTTTTAAAAAACGAGTGTCATTTTTGTATTTTTTAGTATATTTTATCACTTTTCCACACCAGCTGTCACTGAAATTTACTCTTCGTCCTGTCCCTTTTCCCAAAAGCTTTTTATCTGTTCTTCCACATTTCCTCTGTGGATAATTTGAAAATCTTTCCACTCTCTGGGAAATAATTCTCTATAGGAAGGCTCTAAAAATCGTTCATCTGCTAAAACAATCACGCCTCTATCTTCCGATGTACGGATGACCCTTCCCGCTGCCTGAAGAACCTTGTTCATTCCCGGATATCTATAGGCATAATCAAATCCTTTTTTCATGGTTCTCTGGTAGTACTCCTTCAGCAATTCTCTTTCCGGACAAATCTGCGGTAAGCCTGTTCCCACTATAATTACACCAATCAGACTATCATTTTTTAAATCAATTCCTTCACTAAAGATTCCTCCTATGACACAAAAACCCAGTAAGCTTTCTGCTTCACTTTCAATCTCCATATGAATAATGTCTTTCACATTATTTAGAGAAAGATTGGTTGAAAAAAGTTTCAAAAATTTTTCTCTTTCTTCTTCTTTCATAAATTCTTTTTGATAAACACATTCCACCGTCTCTTCCAAATTAAAATCTCGTTCATAAATACTGCCTATCTCCTTCATCATTTGATAGGAGGGAAAAAACACCATATAATTTCCCGGCTTACCTCTTACTGTCGCATCAATATATTCTGCCACTTTATAAAATTCTTCTTCTCCTCTGCGACTATATTTTGACGTCACATCTGAAGCAATATAAAGACATCTGTTTTCTATAGGAAAGGATGAGCCTGCATAAATCTCATAATCCTCCCTGCTCCCTCCTAACAGCTTCTTATAATACTGAATCGGCAAAAGGGTAGCAGAAAACAGAATACTGCTGTTTCCCTTGTCCATACATTGCTTTAAGGGCTCTGCCGGATCCATGCAAAACAGCTTTAAATAAAATTCACCATTATCTGCTATTCCCGAATATGCGACATAACTGTCATTTACCATCTCTGAGATCATTAAAAAATGCCTGATTTTAAAGAATAATTCCAGCACTTCATCCCTGACAGGACTGTCATTATGGTTTTCCAAATACTCATTCATGGTTTGATATAAGCGGTTAAGGGCTAATAAAAAAGAGCTTATAGATTCCCATTTTTTTATCCCTTCAGTTTCCTTTTTTTGTTGTAAAAGCTCATGATTGCACCGGTTTAGCTGTTTCTCCATCTTTTCAGAATATGGTCTGATTGTTTTTTTCAGAGCTAAAAAATCTTCTTTTACTAAGGTGGCACTATACATTTCTCTTCCCCGTTCCACCAGATTATGGGCTTCATCTATCAGGAAAATTCCCTGAGAATCCACTCCTTCTCCAAAAAATCTTTTCAAATATACATGAGGGTCAAAAAGATAATTATAATCTCCGATGATACCATCAGCAAATAAACTGCAATCCAGGGCCAATTCAAAAGGACATACCTGATGCTCCCTGGCATATTGTTCTATCATTTCCTTAGAAAAACGTTCTTCATTAGTTATCAGGTCGAACAGTGCCTGATTTATTCTGTCAAAATGACCTTTTGCATAAGGACAATCCAGAGGATTACATTTTACCTCTTCCTGAAAGCAAATCTTTTCCTTGGCAGTTAATGTAACTGTCTTAAAGCATAATCCTTCCTTCCTTAAGGTCTCATAGGCTTCTTCTGCCACCGTTCTTGTAATTGTTTTTGCAGTAAAATAAAAAATTCTCTCCCCCAAGCCTTCTCCCAATGCCTTTACTGAAGGAAAAACAGTGGAAATTGTTTTTCCCACTCCTGTAGGAGCCTCCAGAAACAGTTTTCTTTTATGATATATTGTCCGGTAAACACCTATAGCCAGCTCCTTCTGTCCCGGACGATACTTATAGGGAAAATTCACTTCTTTAATACTTTCCTGTCTTTTTTCCTTCCATTCTATTTGAAAATCTGCCCATTTTTTATACTCCTCCACAAGATTTTCAAACCATTCTCTTAGCTCCATGTAGGTATAATCATAGAAAAAATATTTAATTTCTTCCGTTTCCAGATTACAGTAGGTCATTCTTATCCTGATTTCTTCCAGATTCTGCTTCTTAGCATAAATAAATGCATAAACTCGAGCCTGTGCCAAATGCACAGGCTCGGATTCCTTAATTCTATCCAGATTCTTATAAGTTCCCTTAATCTCATCAATAGTAATTTGTGGCAAAACCTGTTGTTGACCATGGGAAAACAGCCAGTACTGATTATCTGAAATTATTTCTTTCCCGCTTCCTCTGTTCTGTGTAATTACACCATCTGCCCTTCCCTCAATGATTAATTGGTATTTTGGTGTTTCTTCCACATGGCGCAGGAATACCTCCGCTTCATATTCACTTCCCATACGGCGTTGTATCATTCTGTGAATACGGGCTCCTTCCTGCATAGCTCCTTCTGTTTTCCCCTGCCTTCTCTGATCGATATCGCCGCTTCTTAAAAGAAATTCCACAAAATTACGTACAGAAATTCTAATCTGCCTTCCTTCCGAAGTATGATCTTTTTCCATCTCTTCTTCCTATCACAATATTCTGATTAAAATTACTCTTTCTCCCCTGACCAATCAGCAATATCATTGGTCAGGGCTGAACTTTTACCCAAATTCTATCATATTCCCATGAAATCTTAAAGTCATCCTCTCTTTCTGAAAGACGAAGTAACCCCTTCTCCGCTATCCTCACATACTAGTACTGTATACTTCTCAGCCATAATTCTTCTCCTGTTATGCCTCTATCTTAAAATCATGAAAAAAGCATAGCCTCCTTGTAAGACTATGCTCTCTCTATTACTCTTTCTCGCACAACTAATCATCAAGTGATTGTCTGCTCCATGAACTGTAACCGTTCTATCTCCTATTCAATTGCTTTCCTCATATTATCCAGTAATACATACCGGCTGACAGGTACTCTGTCCGAAATATTTCCATGCTTTAAAAACTGATTTTGCTGTGCTTCATAAAGACCTTCAATGGTCCCGTTTTCAACGCCCAGGGCTACATAGCCTTTAGTAGACCAGTCTGCATCTTTTCTTTGTTCATAAAGACTTTCTTCATTAATTCCCGTAATCTCAGCTACCCAGGAGGCTACCCTGGCGGTATTCTCTTCCATGGCTCTGTAATCCATTCCCCGATAAATTCCCCTGGTAAGACGAAGTAAAAGCTCTTCCCGGTCTTTGGCAAAGCGACCTGTTGTAATCCAGGAGGAAAGAGAGGCCAGACGATTGGAAAAACTTAAATTATTAGCTAAAATTACTATATCATTGCCCATTTTTTTCTGAAGCTCCAAGGTATAGGGAGACCATAAGGCACAGGCATCCATTCTTCC
>JAFYWD010000061.1 GCA_017558205.1 Lachnospiraceae bacterium
ATCTACTACAATATCAGTAGTGTAAACCTTTACCCCATCTTTATTGGTATAGCTTCCTGTCTGGATACGGCCGATTATGGCTATCTTGATTCCTTTACGCAGATATTTTTCTGCAAATTCTCCATTCTTTCCAAATGCTACACAATTAATGAAATCTGCAGTCTGTGCTCCTTCACTGTTTCCACCTCCCCGTCGGTTTACTGCCAATGCAAACCTTGCTATTGCCATTGGTTCTGCTGCCTGGCTATATCTTACTTCCGGATCTCTTGTGAGCCGTCCCATTAAAATTACTTTATTCATCTTTCCCTCCTACATTTCTATTCCCGGTAATTCCACATTTTCCAAAAGCTCTAGCACATTTTTTTCTTCTGTTTCTTCCTCTACTCTCACTCCATAGGCTATTATTTTCATGATGTTATTCTCCCAAAATAGGATATTCGCCTCTGGTATTCCATAAGGGCCTTCAGGGGGTGTTTCCTCCATCACATCAATGGAATTTACATCAATCAGATCTGCAATGATATTATTCATGTACATACATCTCTGACTTGTATCTTCCTGATATACCCTTTCAAATTTATCTTCCATTTGATATATGATTTTTGTCTTACGGTATCTTTGTGAATAATTACGATCCATTATCTCTATCAGCTGTTCTAAGCTACATATCTCATACTGATTTCCACAACCTTTCCTGGCATTAAATATTGTTTCTTCCTCTGGAAATTCCCCGATCAATTCAATCATGGCGGCTTTCTCTTTATTATTCATGCCGTCTTTCAGAATCTTCACAATCCACCATCCTCCGGAAATGTAATAATTCCCTTCACTGCTGCCTACTATAAGACCACTGCTCTTCCATGCTTCCTTTAACATCTTTTTCCATGGTTCAAACTTTAAAAACATTCTTTTTCCTCCTAAAAATCATATTTTTTATATATCAGCTTCGTTTTATCCCATTCCGGATATATTCCTCTCAAATACTGTTCAAATCTCTGTAGCATATCACTTCTTAAGCCCTTATTTCCATTATCCAGCAGTGTATGATGATACCGGCATCCAACAGCGCCATTTTCTTCTACTCCCATGCCTAGCTGTGACTTTGGAACAAAATGCATGATATCTTTCAAATCCAACAGGTAATCCGAACTGCACTCATTGAAATAACCCATTTCACAGAAGATACACTTTCCCTCATCCCTTTCTATGATTCTTTTTCTTGCTTTTGGATTAAACTGAAGCTTTCTTGTATACTTATGTGGTTTTTTCTTTGCCATCCCTTTACTCCGCATCCTTTCTCATTTCCACATTTTCCACATGTTCCCTGTTCATTTCTTTTTCCAGCATTCCTTTCATGTATATTTTCCGGTAACTATGATCTGCTGCCGTCAGGGTTACCACATGCATGCCCAGATATTCCCTGATCTCTTTCCATAGCTGCATCTGATCAGTTTCCTTTCCTTTGGCATTCTTCCAACCGTTCTTTTCCCACTGTGAAAGCTGGTGATAATTTAGCACGTTAAAGACGTGTTCGCATGTAGTAAAGACAGCGAGAGAGCAGCTTTTTGTGATTCTTTTCAAGGCCTCTAAAAACAGGTGTAAAACCAGTCTGTTTTCCGTCACTGCTGCCATGTATATCACACCGTTTCTGGTAATCGTTTGACCGCTTTCAGTGATAAATTCCAGAATATACATTCCTGCTGCCTTTCTCTTGGATGGTCCCTTATTTGTGGTTTCTATGTATAAATTGACTTTGAACACTATCCTCCTTCTCCTTTCCTTTTTTTCTTTATCCGGTGCATAATAAAATATTGGTACTCCTGTCCTGTATAGGGATTAATTCCCATGGTTACCGATTCAGGATCTATATAATATCCTGGCAATGCTACCGGGTATTCCCTCATTTCCTTTGCTTTCGCTCTGCTGATCTCAGGCTCAGGGACATCCATATTGCGGCTTCTTCTATAATTTCTTTCTATTCCTTCTTTCTCAGGCTCTTTGGTAATATAGGCGGCCAGCTTCTTAAAACCACCTTCCTCATAGGTATACTTAAATGACGGAAATCCACTTCCCTCTATGTTTTTCCAACATTTTTTCACTATCAATTCCCCATCCGGTATTCTGTTTACCAGCAGATGATGGTGTACTGCCCCTCTGCTGCCTACTTCTGTTCTTACTACCCATTTAAGTTCCTGATTCCTTTTCTTATACTCCCTCCTTAGAATCCGGATAAACTTCGTAAAGTCCTTTTTCGCTTCCTTCATACTTATCCTGGTACCTTTTTTGTAGGTCAGAAGAATCCATAGATCATCTTCCCGGAAATTAGCCGCCATAATCCTTCGCATGTTCTTTTCCCGGTTATACTGATTCTGCAATTTAATCTGCTCCGGGCTGGCTTTCTTCCTCTTCTTCCTTTCCTGCCCTCTGGCCCCACCTTTTCCTCTGTATACCCTTTCAACCTCTATTGAATTATGAAAATAATATGTTCTCTGCTCTCTTTGGTATCTCTTCTGTTTCATTTACCCCTGGTCCTATCTCTAATACTTAAAACAAGTCAAGAAACAGGGTTATTTTCCCTAATTTTCTTGACTTGTTCGCTTAACCACGGTATACTGAATATGGTTGGTTCAGTTCGTAGAAAAACGAATTGAGAGGTATGAGTTTTTACTTGTACCTCATTTTTTTTGCCCTAAATGTTCCCTACACAGAAAACACTCCTCCGGACTTGTCTTTGACTTGATACAACTTTCCAGATATACTTTATTCACTTCTCCCATTCTGAAGATTCCATCCTGTTTGATTTCTCCCCTGTCTTTCCTTACTCCAAAGATGCTGTCTTTTATGTTTTCATCCAGTTCCATGTAACAAACAACGTTTCTTATCCTGTCATAAAGATATTTTGCCTGCTGGAATCTTTTTTCTCTGATATGCTGTCTGAATATGGCTGCATCTTCTTCTATTTTTTTTAATAGCTGGTATTCACTTATCATTTTGTTTCTTTCGATTCTTGTTTCCTTCCTATTTTTTATTAAAATAGTGGTCTCCCACTTTCTTCCAAGGTGTTCCGTATTTATGAAAACCTCCATTGGTAAAATAATAAATATCCGGATAGGTAATCTCTTCCAGTTCAATATAGATGGCTTCCCAGGTCTCTTCTGATATTTTCCCTACTCTGTCAATGGCACCGTTCCAATAGGTGCTGAACTGGTATGGCTGCGTGATTACATCAACGATGGTGTCCGGCCATTCCCCGGAGCTGTCATGCATTCTGTTTAGGATCACATCCACAACCATTCTTTTTCCAAGTAAATCCTGATTACCTGCTTCAGCTTCTACACACTTAGCCATAAGCTCAATGGAATTGTAATAATCCTCTTCCGGAGATATAACCAGTCCACCGGTATATACTGCAGGAACAAATTCTGTTTCCGGATCCATTCCAAACACTTCTGTTTCTATGTCTCTTTCATGTACCATCACCGGATGACTTGTTACTTCCACCACTTCCTTTCCATTGGAAATAATTGCTGTTATAGATGCTATTGCTCCAATAATTGAAAGTGCTATCCCGGTTCTAATTATTAAATCTTCTCTTTTCATTTTTTCTCCCATATCCTTCCAGGCAAATTACAAGCTCCGGCCTATCATTCGTTGTGATAATTGACAGGCTTTTTATCTGCCTGTGCTTATACTTTTTCCAGTATTCCTGCTTCTTCTCATCTTCATATTCCCAAAACGGAAGTGCGTCGCACCAACCATCTACAGATAGCAGGAAGTCACTGTTTGTAAATTTGTTTAAAAAGCTTTGAAGTGTCATGGTTACCTCCTTTCTACCCGGTATTTACCTTCATACAGATAGTTGAGAATTACATCAGGGTCTAAATC
>JAFYWD010000062.1 GCA_017558205.1 Lachnospiraceae bacterium
CTGTAAAATCTGTTTTCCCGTTGCATAATCCAAAGCCCCTGTAGGTTCATCACAAAGAAGAAGCTTGGGATTTTTGGCTAAGGCTCTGGCAATCGCTACTCTTTGCTGTTCTCCTCCGGAAAGCTGGGAGGGAAAATTTCCCTTCCTGTCCTTCAAGCCAACCTTTTCCAGGGTATCCGCAGCATCCAGGGAATCCTTACAGACCTGGGCTGCCAGCTCCACATTTTCCAGTGCTGTCAGGTTAGGAACCAGATTATAAAACTGGAACACAAAACCAATATCTGTTCTTCTGTAAGCTGTTAGCTGTCTTTTTTTATAATGAGAAATATCCTTGCCATCTACCATAATATTTCCTGAGGTGGGAGTATCCATTCCCCCCAGGATATTTAAGGCCGTGGTTTTACCTGCTCCGGAAGATCCCAGAATCACTGCCAGTTCTCCTTTTTCCACAAAAAAATCAGCCCCATCCAAGGCCTTAATCACAGTCTCACCTGCCTGATATTCTTTTCTAACATTTTTAAATTCTATATATGACATATTTCACCACTATTTACTTTCTGTTTACTATACTCTCCTATTGAAGATCACTTTGATGATTTGATTGCATGCTTCAAAGACAAGTTTTCGATTTTCACGATTCAATATTCAAAGCAATTTAAAGGATTTTTGCTTCATAACTGTAAAGGTACCGAATCGTTACTTTCTCGTTATCTATAGTATAGGAAATATAATTTTTCAATTCAACTGTTTTATCAACCTTCCGATATCTTTCTCTCAAATTTTATCTCTCTTACTTATCCGAAATTGTTTGTAAATATCTTTGATTATGGTAAATAAAGCCCTATTACTTCAGCCTTTTTCTTCCCATCCTGCTGATTATAAACAAGAAGTAGGTCTGAATTGGAGCATATAAGTAAAAATTAAGACGAAAGCTCCAAATAGGAAGCATTTCCAGCTTTAAAAGAAAAGATTTACTATGTTTTGGAGCCTATTAAAAAAAATATATTATTTTGCTCCAAAAATTACGGATAGGATTGAAGCTTTTTTTCTTGATTTTTTCAACATGCTCCAAATTGAGAAAACTTCTAAACGATTACTCAAATAATCTCTTTCTAAAAGGTAATAATTGGATGTTATTATGTTATTTTTTCTCAAATGCTCCATATTCCTACTTTCTGTAATCGTTTTATCTGTATGCTTTCATTATCCACTTGACTCAGCCATAGTTTGCATGGGTGTGAAAAATAACAAGTAAGTTACTTTTCAGTAACAGTTCAGCCATGACCAATCACTTTGCTGATTGGTCATGTGAGAAAATGTAAATACAGAGAAAGCAGCACCCGGCTCGCTGAAAGCGACTTTGAATCCGGGTGCTGCATGTAACAGGAAGCCAAAGGCTTAACTATTGTTACTTTTCACAGGCAGGCCAGTGAACGTAACGGAATCTGCCCATTTAAAAACCGCTTTCAGCGGTGGGCAGATTCTGTGCCACTTTTATTTGCATTCTCCACACCAATCAGCCAGTGATTGGCGTGGGTGTGAAAAGTA
>JAFYWD010000063.1 GCA_017558205.1 Lachnospiraceae bacterium
CACTTTCTCCTCTTCAGAGAAGGTCTCAGGTGCATAGTGATATACTCTGGCCAGCTGCTGAATGGGAACTGTCATAATTTCCTGCGAGCCACCCTTCTCGGCCTGCAGCCCTTCCTTCATTCCAAAATTTAAACAATAGGATAATACCAAAGGAAGAAGGAGTAATAGCAGGTATTTCAGCTTTGCATCCCATTTCTTATTTCGGCTTATCAGACATACCGCCACCATAATAAAAAACCATACTGCATAGGCATAAACCCCATTATTTCGAAACAGCATCATAAGGGTGGCTGATACTATCAAGACCAATAAATCCTTCTTATGTTGAAAAATCTCATGTTCTTTCCCATGAAGCTGTAAAAGCTTCACCAGAGTCAACAGTAAAAATATCGTAAAATAAGTATCCTTGGCGGAGCATACTGCATACATAGGTATTACAGGAAACAGACCATAGAATATTAAGCCTATAATCTCGGTCAAAGGATGCCTTGTTTTTTCTCTCACATATTCCAGGGTATAGGATAGCACAGCAGCCATAACTATCATCTGTAAAATAGTGTAAAAAGCAATTCCTGCATTATAGCTGCCAAACAGCTTTTCTCCCAGTACTACCGATTTTCCCAGAAGCAGTACATGAATTAAGGGATGATGAGTCGTATAGCTTCCCGTATCTGCCTGGGTAAATTCCTCTAGAGCATCATAAACAAAGGCTCCCGGATAAAAAGCAAGAAAAACCGGTAACCAACACAGCAGAAGCACCAGTGTATTCCTAAGCCAATGAGATATTTTTTTCCTCTCACCTTCTGCCCTATTCTCTCCCCCATTCCTTGCCCCGGCATCTATCAGCTGCCAGCCCGCTTCCAAAAATGGCCGAAAAAAAACAGTACAAAAAATCAATATAGGATAATGACTAAGCTTTGTAATATTAAAATTTTCCACTGCCTCCAGCTCTTTTCCCAGCACTAAAAACAAAGAAAAAAGAAAAGAAAGCACCAGGGCTGTTCTCCTTCTTCTCTTATCCTTTTCCAGCCCCTTCTCTGCTTTTACATAGAAAAAAGAGCCTGCTATAAGAAAAAGAAAGCTATGCATACTATGGCTGTAAATCACCTGATCTCTTCCTAAAAGCCGGGCTGTGGGAAGTGTCAGGGAAAATGCCAGAGCACCCATCATGCCAAAGATCCATGGCAGTATTTTTTCTCTCCAATTTTTTTCCTCAAGATACTTTTTTATTTCAGTCATCATTTTCTCTCATTATTCTTTATCCTTATCCTCTTGGAACTTATTGCCTTCTACCATTTCCCTTACTACAAACTGGGGAGCATTATTGATACAAATATAGATTCTTCCGATATATTCTCCTATCAGCCCCATCATCAATAACACCATTCCCCCAATAAACATCAGGGCTGACATCAGCGAGCTGAAGCCGATGGGTACCTGGGGTACCAAAAACTTTTTCAGGATGGTATAAATTCCGTAGCCAAAGCCTGCCAGGGCAAACAAGGACCCACTGACAGTAGCAATACGTAATGGCTTGGTACTAAAGGCAGTAAAACCATTAAACCAAAGTGCCAGCAGCTTTCTGAAAGTATAACCTGACTGTCCTACCTCTCGTTCCCGGTGATTTACCTCCACATTGGAAATTCTTTTTGTGGTACGAAGTACCAGACCGATTACATAGGGATAGGCATTTTCGTACTTCAGCATTTCACGTATCACAAAGCTTCTGGCAGCAAAATAGCTGGATACATAAAGATCCTTAGGCTTTCCTAATAAAAATTGAGCCATTTTTTCATTCATAAGACTGCCGAAATTTCTGAACAGGGAATGCTTTTTGCTGGCATAGGAGGCATAAACCACATCATCTCCCTCTTCAATTTTATGAAGCAGCTTTCCCACTTCTTTGGCAGGTGTCTGTCCGTCATCATCCAGACATACAATAATATCACCTGTTATCTGATGGAAGCCTGCCATCAATGCTCCATGCTGACCAAAATTTTTTGCCAAATCCAGCCCCTTGATTTCTTCATATTTACGACAAAGCTCTGTAATTACAGAAAAGGTATTGTCAGGAGAACAATCATTTACCAGAATAATTTCATAGCTATATTCCCTGAGTACTTCCATGGCTTCCCTGATTTCTTCTATTACCTTTCCCAGGGTCCGGGATGAATTATAGCAGGGAATCACAAAACTAACTTTTTTCTTCATTTTATATTTTCCTTTTTCTTTTCCCTTTATTTATCTATTGCCCAATTTCTCCCGGATGATATCTGGCTACCAGAACCACGTCACGGAATTCTCCCTGAATAATCACATCATCCTTCAACAAAGCCTCCTGAACAAAGCCGGCCTTAAAATTACTGTGTAAAG
>JAFYWD010000008.1 GCA_017558205.1 Lachnospiraceae bacterium
GTAAGGTGAGATTCTGATACCAGGGTATACATATTTACCCTTCCGGTATTATTTTTTGCCAAAAGAATAGCATGATAATAAGGCAGCTTGGAAACGGCAGAAAAGCTTTCCTCACCTATTTCATTTACCTGCTCTAAGGTAGTAACCTGCTGCTCCTCCAGCATAGTAAGAAAACGAAGAAACATCTGTGCCGTTGCCTCTGCATCATCTACTGCCCTGTGATGATTTTCCAGAGAAATCTTCAAGGTTTTACATACAGCATCCAGGGTATGCTTTCCCTGTGACGGAAGTAATACTCTTGCCAATGCCAGAGTATCCACATAAGTATATTCGGTGGGATATTTTTGTCTCCGACAATTTTCCTGGATAAAACTCATATCAAAATTTGCATTATGTGCTACCAGAACACAATCCCTGGCAAACTCTAAAAACTTGGGTAATACCTCTTCAATAGTCTCTGCTTCCACTACCATGGAATCCTGTATCCCTGTCAGGCGTGTAATCTCATAGGGAATGGGTACCTTAGGATTTACAAAAACAGAAAAACGGTCTACGATTTCCTTATTTCTTACCTTCACGGCACCAATTTCAATAATTCTGTTTTTTACCGGAGAAAAGCCTGTGGTTTCAATATCAAATACCACATAGCTATCATCCAAGCCCTGCCCCCTTTCATTGGTGGCAATCTGCTTGGAGTCATCTACAATATAGGCCTCTACTCCGTAGATAATCTTAAAGAAGTCATTTTTATCAGGCTCCTGCTCTCCGGCCTCTTTTCGTTTTGACTTCTCTGCCTTCCAAAGATCCTCCCACACATGGTTTGCTTCAGGAAAAGACTGGACTACTCCGTGGTCGGTAATGGCAATGGCAGGATGCCCCCAGCTGTAAGCTCTTTTTACAATTGCTTTTGCCTCGGAAACACCATCCATATCACTCATTTTCGTATGACAATGAAGCTCTACTCTTTTTTTCAGACTAAGATCCTGTCTCTTAGTGGTAAAATCCTTTATCTTCTTAATACCTGTAATCGATCCAATGGTCAATTCCCCATCAAACTTATCTATCATAGCCATGCCCTTCAGCTTCACAAAGGCATCCTTTTTAATTTCTGCCAGCAGCTCCTCCAGCTGATCATTACGGGTAAACACTTTGATAGTCATAGTATCCGTAAAATCAGTAAGATCAAAGAATAAAATGGTTTTCTCATTTCTGATTTCCCGTTTATCCGTGGAAATAATCTTACCTCTGATGGTTACTTCTCCAATTTCTCCGATAATATCAGAAATGGGAATCGCCTCCTCTTCAAAATCTCTTCCGTAAATAACGTCCGGATTATCCGATTTTTTCTGTGGTCGACGATAGGCAGGCTTTTCTTCCTCTTTTTTATCAAAGGTCTTTTCTTTTTTATCCTCTGCCTTTTTCTCATTGGCTGCAGATTTTACTTCTTCCTTATTATCCAAAGAAGCTGTATCCCGCTCTGCTTCTGCTCCCATGGCTTTTCTGGAAATTTCTGCTACCTTCCTTTGAATCAGAACTTCATCCTCTCTTTTGCTGTCACCTTCTTCCATGGGAAGATATTCAACAGAAAGAATGGCACTTTTACCACACCGTTCTACAAGCACCTTTTCCAAAATACGGAGCAGCTCCTCCTGTCGGTCACGGTATAATACCATATCTTTTACCTGAAGCTCCATTTTATTTTGGGCAGGATAAGTAATCACAGCATTTTTAAACATGCTGTGAAGAATATGATTATACTGCTCCAGCTCAGCTAATATACTTTTTTTATACTCTGCTATCAGATTAGAAAGACTATACTGCTCTGACAGATGAAATCTTTCCTGCAGCTTAATTTCCATATTCCCTGCCGGAAAAAGCTGTTTTTTTATCATCCGTTCCAGATCCCAAAGCTGCTCCTTTTGCAGCAGATGATCACTGCTGAAATACACTCTCAGAAGATCCTTTGTTCTGTTACTGGTAACTCTTTCTACCACAGTATTTTCCATTAAGGTTCTTACTATCTTATCCACCTGAAGGGTGGGAAATACGTCAAAAAATTTTTTACTCATCGATTACTCATTCCAATGTAATAATTCTTCTTTTAATACGTCTAACAGCTGTTCTTCGGGAACCTTTCTGATCACCTGTCCTTTTTTAATCAACAGGCCCTCTCCGATTCCTCCGGCAATACCGATATCTGCTTCCTTGGCTTCTCCCGGTCCATTTACTACACAGCCCATAACTGCTACTTTAATATCAAGAGGAATATCTTGTACCAGGTTTTCCACTTTGTTAGCTAACTCTATCAAATTAATTTTTGTTCTTCCGCAGGTAGGACAGCTGACTACCTCTACTCCACCTTTTCTCAGACCCAAGGTTCTTAAAATCAGCTTCGCTGACTTAATTTCCTCCACCGGATCCCCAGTAAGGGAAACTCTGATGGTATCTCCAATCCCCTGATTCAAAATAATTCCCAGTCCTACAGCAGATTTAATATTTCCGCTGGCAATGGTTCCTGATTCCGTAATCCCTACATGCAAAGGATAAACTGTTTTATCAGCCAATAATTCATGTGCCTTCACACACATTAAAACATCCGAGGACTTAATACTGATTACCATATTATCATAGCCTAAATCTTCAATCATTTTTACCTTATCTAAAGCACTTTCCACAATTCCCTCTGCCGTTACGGAACCGTATTTTTCAATCAGATGCTTCTCTAAGGAGCCACTGTTTACTCCTACACGAATAGGTATATTTCTTTCTCTGGCCACCTTTACCACGGCCTCCACCTTATCCATTCCTCCAATATTTCCCGGATTAATTCTAATCTTATCTGCCCCGTTTTCCATGGCCGCAATTGCCATCCGATAATCAAAATGAATATCTGCCACTAAAGGAATATGTATCTGTTTTTTAATTTCAGATATTGCCTGTGCCGCTTCCATGGTGGGCACTGTACAGCGGATAATCTCACAGCCTGCTGCCTCCAGACGCAAAATTTGTTCTACACAGGCCTGTACGTTTTCTGTTGCTACATTTGTCATGGACTGAATTAAGATAGGATTTCCTCCACCAATCACTCTGTCACCAATTTTTATAACCTTTGTTTTTTCTCTATACATTGGAAATTCTCCTTTTACGTTAACTGAAATTTAAACGGTAACAATTCAGCCTTCGGCATCCTGTTACTTTAAAAGTTCCCTGTCCATATTTTCTATAGACTATTCCAGTATACTCGAAAAAAAATACTTTGACTATCCTATTTTATGTTATTCTCCCTTCCCTATACAACAGGTCAGCCTTCAGCTTCCTGTTACCGGCATTTCCCAGATTTAAAGCCTCTTTCAGCTAACCGGGGATGCTTTTCAATTTTTACTCTTTCTCCCATAGCCTTTTTCTTTTAATCCTACCATATTTTATCCTCTATGGCTTTGTCCTACAGTCTACCTGAAACTCCCCTATTTCTTTTCCCTCCTTCATACAATAGAGTCGAATTTGAAATTCTCCCTCTATTAATTCAACGGGAACCTCAAAATAAAGGGAATTTTCCACCTCATATACGGAATCTTTTTTTACCAATACCTTTCTTCCTTTCTCATCCCTGATAAAAACCTGAAATTTCTTTTCTTCACCTGCCTCTACCGGACTTTGTAAGAAATATAAGAAAAAAAGACAGATCACCATAAATTTTATTCCTCTGGTTATCATTTTTCCCTCACAGAACAAAACACTTTTTTCCTGCTGCCAAAAAGGGGAACGAACAGGTCTTCTTTTTGCTAACAATGGGATGGTTTTCCTATGTTTTAATTCTTCCCTGCTTTTTTTCATTGCTGCAATCAATTCTCTCATACTGCTATACCTCCTTCTTCTGTCTCCCCTGGTTGCTTTTTCAATCAAAGCCTCTGTTTCTTCTGAAATCACCGGCTGATACCTTCTAATATAAATTCCGTTTTTTTGTCTGCTATCTATTATTGGAAGCCTGTCTGATTCCTTTTGAATCATGGAAAATAACACCATTCCCAGACTATAAATATCACTTTGTTCATTTAACAGATTTCCGCCATTTAACAGACAAAGCTGCTCCGGAGATGCATATCCCGGCGTTCCACTGACTCTCACAGACTTTCCCTTAATTATTACACTTCCAAAATCAATCAGCTTTAGTCCGCCATTTTCCTCTATCATAATATTAGAAGGCTTAAGATCCAGATACAGCAGCGTAGGGTTCAGCTGATGTAAAAAAAGAAGAGCCTCAGCTATTTGAATTCCCAAATTCAAAATCTGTTCTTCCCCATAAGAGGTCTGCTTCAACAGCTCTTCCAAGGGATTACCTTTTACATAATCCATAATAAAATATATTTTTTCGTCTTCCTCGAACACATCTACGATTCTGGGAAAACTGGGATGGGAAATATGCTTTAACACCTGTAATTCCATATTTTTTTTGGAACCTGTTTTCTTTTCATAAAACTCTTTCATTGCCCACTCTTTTTCCAAAATCCTATCCCATACTTTATAAACCGTACCGGCTCCTCCCTTTCCCAGTCTTTCTCTTCTTTCATATCTTCCCTTAAAAATCCTCACCATTTTTACTCCTCTCTAAATCCCAGGAAAATGGCAGAAATATCATCCCTTTCTCCCATGGCACATTTTTTCTGATAAATCAGCTTTAACATTCTTTCTGCCGTTTCATTTTCTCTCACATTCCGCTTCAGTAGTGTACGGATTTCTTCCATTTCCAGTCCCCTGTAAAATCCGTCGGAGCATACCAGAATTCTGTCTTTGTTTCCTAACTTAATGCGTCCCATATCCGGCAAGGCCCACTCTCCCGTCCCCAAAGCCTTATTTAAAGCACCGTTATTTTCCTTATGATCCCTTGTTAACTGAATGAGCTTACTTTTCTTTAGCAGATAAATTCTGGAATCCCCAAAATGTACCCACAACAGCTGTCTGTCCCTTACAAGAAATAAGGAAATAGTTGTGCCCAATGTGATCCTTTTTTCTCTTCCATACTCTTTTATTTCAAAATGCAGTTGATACAAAAGCTGCTGAATTCTCTTTTCTAAAAGTCTTAGATTTTTTTCGTAATATCCCTCAGATAAAAACCAGGCTACCAACTGTTTTACCGCATAGGTACTGGCATTTTCTCCCTCTGAAAGACCTCCGATCCCATCACAGATAACTCCTAACAGACAATGGTGAAAATTTTTGTTCATCCACCAAAACGCAAGACTATCCTGGTTCTTCTCCTTTTTGCCTTTTTCCCACAGGCAGCCTACAAAATATTCCGGCATCCTTCCCATAGCTTTGCCCCTTTGCTGATATTTAATAAATAAAACTTGTGATTGCTATTGATAGTAAAAGATCCTGCCGGCATACCCCACTCCAATTACTCGTTAATTAGTGTAAATTATACCGATACAGGTTAGATTAAAAAGAATATGTTTGATATATCAAAATTGATAAATTAAGATTTTTATAAATTATAGAATATATATAACACTTGCATCTAAAAAAAGCAAGCAGTTTTTATCTACACTGCCTGCTTTTAGTTATTTTCTAAACAGCTCTTTGGTATAAAGTAAGCTTCCCGCCAAAGCAGGGTCTTCCTTTACTTCCACTCTTTAATAATAAACTGAAGCTCTTCCTTTCCCATATAGGTATTTAAACCCGGATAGTAAATAATATTCATTTTAATATCTTGTGTAAAGCCTCTATTACCAAACTTCAGTTGGTCTACTGACAATTTTCCGTATTTTTCTTCCACGTCCTCTAAAAAATCATTGAGTTTGTGAAATAATATCATTTCAAACCGCTTTCCCTCTGCATCCTCTACCGTAAATTTCCCCATGTCCTTATTTTTCCCCATAATTCTCATGGTAAGAAATCTAATATCTTTTTGTGCAAAAACAGGCTTTGCATTTCCCATTCCAAAGGGCTCCAGAAGATTTAATTCCTCTAAAAAGTCTTTTGTCACATAGGAAAGGGGAAGAGCAATATCTATCTGAATCTTTTCTGCAAAATCCTCTTCCTCCAAAGTACAGGCTGCATTCATTCTCTCTCTGAAAATCGGAATATTTTCTTTCTCAATAGATAAACCGGCTGCCAGCTTATGTCCTCCGTATTTCGTAAACAGCTCTTTACATTTCGTCATTTCTTCATACATATGAAAGCTGTCAATGGAACGTCCCGAGCCCTTTGCTCCTTCTTCTCCCTCTGTCAGCACAAAGGTAGGTCTGGTATATTTTTCTCTTATTCTTCCGGCAATAATTCCTGCCAGACTTTCATGACACTCCGGCAAATAGACAACGATTACCTTATCTTTATCATATTGGTTTTGTTCCACCAATTCCATTGCCTTAATTACGCCCTGTTCCGTCAATTCCTTTCTATTCTCGTTCAGCTCCTTTAAGTGAGCTGCTGTCATAATTGCTTCTCTTTCCTTTTTACAATCTAATAATTCCAAAGCAAGAGAGGCCGTATCCAGCCTTCCGGTAGCATTAAAGCAGGGTCCCAGAACAAAGCCTATATGATAGGCTGATAAGTTATTGGGACTGATTTCATGAACCCTCATTAAAGCTGCCAGCCCCGGATTCTCTGTGTGTGCCATACTTTTTAAAGCCTCTTTTACAATAATCCGGTTTTCCTCTTTTAATTCCATGACATCACAGATTGTTGCAAAGCCGGCTAATTCCAATAATTCTCTGCCCTGATTCTTAGAGATGGAATATTCCTGAAATAATGCCAGAATCAGCTTCCATGCTACTACAGCACCGCATATCTTTTTAAAAGGATAAGGACAGTTTTCCTGCTTTGGATTAATCACTGCGTCAGCAGAAGGAATTAAAAACTGCCTTCCCTCCTCTGTTTCCTGATAAGGAACTTCATGGTGATCCGTAATAATTACGGTCATCTTTAATTCTTTGGCTAAAGCTATGGGTTCCATGGCAGCAATCCCGTTATCGCAGGTAATTACGGTATCTATCCCATCCTCATAAGCTTCCCTGATTAAATTCTCATTAATGCCGTAGCCATCCTTCACACGATGAGGAATTATCGTATCTACCCTGGCTCCGCACATGCTCAACCCCTTTTTTAGAATATAAGTGGAACAAATTCCGTCTGCATCATAATCACCGATAATACGGATTTTACACTGCTTTTCAATCTTTTCCTTTATGATAGCTACTGCCTTTTCCATATCATAAAGCAGATAGGGATCATAAAGATCCCTAATACTGCCATTTAAATATTGTTCAATTTCTTCTTCTGTAATAATATCCCTGTTTCGAATAATTCTTGCCAAAACAGGACTTATTCCAAATTTTTTTCCTACACTTTCAAAATCTGCTTTTTTTGTTGTGATAAACCATTTAGATGTAGTCATCGTCGTCCTCTTCATCCCCTCCGGGAAATTTTAATTTTAACAGATACCAAAGGCTTCCTGCTAAAAAGATAGAAGAATAGCCTCCGCATAAAATTCCCACTATCAAAGGAAGTGCAAAATCCTTAATAGCAGATACACCCATAATATAAAGAATAACAACCATAATTAAGGTAGTTAAGGATGTAAAGATACTTCTTTTCATAGTCTGGGAGATACTTACGTTAATAACCTCATCAAGCTCCATCTTACTATTATCTTTCCTATTTTCCCTAATTCGGTCAAAGATTACAATGGTAGCATTAATGGAATAACCTACAATCGTCAGAATACAGGCAATAAATGTGTTTCCTACAGATATTCTGGTAATTCCATAAAAACCAACTACGATTAATACATCATGAATCAATGCCATTACACTGCTGGCTCCAAATCTGATATCACTGAATCTCATCCAGATATAAAGCATCATGCATAAGGTAGCAAGACCCACTGCAATAAGTGCTTCCTTCTTCATCTCCTGACTTATGGTAGAGCTGATGGTTTCCGTTAGGATTTTGTCCGTATCTAATCCAAACTGTTCTTCCAATGCCTGATTTAAAACATCTCTTTCTTCCACAGAAAGGGTTCTTGTTTTAATAATTACATCTCCGGTTCCTTCTACCTTCTGAGGTAAAATATCACTTTCGCCAATCGCCTTCTCAATTACCGGTACCACCTTTTCATCAATTTCTTCAATGGTAAGGTCTTCCTCAAAGGTAATGGTAGTAGCTGTTCCTCCAACAAAATCAAGGCTGTAATTTAGAATGGAACCTCCATTTACCTTATGAACTCCCATAGCTCCCAGTCCCACTGCAATTACTAAAAGGGAAATCCCTAAAAACAGCTTTCTTTTTTGGATAAAATCAAAATATTTAGCTTCCTTTGCTTTACCGTATAATGACAGCTTCTGTAATCCCAGACAATAAAGTCCTTCCAAAATAATTCTTGTGACAGCCAGAGCTGTAAACATGGAGATACCGATTCCCAACGCTAATGTCTGGGCAAAGCCCTTGATTCCACCTGTTCCCATAAAGCCAAGAACGGCTGCTGCCAGTAAAGTAGTAATATTACCATCGACAATTGCTGATAAAGCTTTTTTAAAACCGCATTTAATAGCTGCTTCCACATCTTCAGATACTACTAATTCCTCCCTGATTCTTTCAAAGATAATAACATTGGCATCTACAGCCATACCAATAGAAAGAATAATACCGGCAATACCGGGAAGGGTAAGGGTAATCTCAAAGCCATTTAATAACAGCACAGTTAACACAATATAAATAAGTAACGCAAGAGAAGCTGCCACACCGGGAATCCAATATACACCAATCATAAAGATAATAATCAGTGCTACTCCGATTACTCCTGCTTTAATACTTGTTTCTACAGCATAGCTTCCCAGCTGGGGTCCTACCACCTTTGACCATAATTCCTCCAGCTCCAGCTTCAAGCCTCCGATACGGATAATACTGGAAAGCTTTTCTGCTTCTTCATAATCAGCCATTCCCTGAATAACGCATTGTCCGTCTGTAATTTCTGTAGACACCACCGGTGCAGATACTACTTCTCCGTCATAAATTACATAAATAACTTCCCTGTTAGGAGCTGCTTTTCTTGTGGCTTCTGCAAACTTTACTGCTCCCTCCTTAGTCATAGATAAGGCTACTACAACCTCACTATTTCCCATCTGATCCTGCTGGGTAGCTGCCTTTGCCTCAGAGATATCTGTTCCGTTTAAAACTACATTGCCCTCCTGATCCATAAATACAAGAGAGCCGGGCTTACCTAAATCCTCTAAAATTACATTGGCATCTGATACCCCGGGAATTTCGATATTAATTCTGTTATTTCCCTCCTGATATACCAAAGCTTCCGTACTATAAACCTCCACACGCTTTTGAAGCTTATAGATGGTATCCGCCATATCCTCGGGACTGGGTTCTTCTTCTCCCACTACCTGGTAAGTAATACTGACACCTCCTGCCAGATCCAATCCCAGTCTGATATCATGTACAGAAGCTTCTTTTTCACTGTTAATACCAAAAACACATACATAAGCCCCTGCAATCATGGCCATCAAAATGATAATTAATTTTGTAATACTTCTTTTTTTGTTCATTTGTACTTCCCCATTCTTATAGAATTTATATTAGCTGTTATAGTATAGCATAGTAAGGATTTTAATTAAAGAGCTTGTTTTTTTGTCCCTTGGATCTAATCCTTAAAAATAATTCTGCTACTTCCCCCGAAAGAATGGAGGATAGTAAGAAAAAACCATGCTCCTTTTCCCATATTTGAAACTCCTTATTTATAACGGATGATAAAAGGAAAAAAAGTGTACAATAGAAAACTCCCAAAAGCATTCCTGTAAACCGAAACTTATCACACTTCCTTGTTCCCAGGAAAAAAACACCTGCCAAAACAGACACCCAATAAATTCCGTATAAGAGCCCGTCAGTTAATTCTATCGGTATATGAAATATTAATAACAGATACGCCAGAACAAAAACTCCTGCTGCTGTTATTACATAGCTGATCAACAAGGCCCATAAAAAATAAAAAATAAAGCCATACGAAAATAAATATCCTTCCTCCCTGAGCCGCATTTCTTTCTCCCTCTAAAAGCTGTCTTCTATTCCTTCTGCAATTCCATAGGCAGTTTCCATAAATCGCTGCTCATACAATTCATTATCGACTTCAGAATTAATAAATCCTACCTCTACCAAGACTGCCGGCATTTGGGTAGAATTCAAAACAATCAGATTGGGCCGCTCCTCTATGCCTAAATTTAAATATCCTACCTCCTCTAAGCGCTGGTTAATATTATTAGCCACCTCTTCTGCAAAGCCTCCCTCTGAATAAATCAGAGTTTCCACTCCCTGATATTGATTGGGAATAGCACTTGAATTTCTATGAATACTTACAAATAAATCCGCATCCTTTTCATTTCCTATGGTTGCCTTTTTAAAGGGCGCCTGATACACATCCTCCGTTCTGGTATATTCTACCTGAAAGCCCATATCCTCCAGTATTCTTCCCAGCTCCAATGTTAGTCGTAAATTATCATCCTTTTCTTTTCTGTTATTATAAGAGGCTCCGTTATCCCAGCCTCCATGACCTGCATCCAAAACTATTTTTGCTGCCATATCCAACTCCTGGTTTCCTATTTTTCTTTCCTTTCAGCATATGAAAAAAAGAGACTATTATTTCCTCCTCCGGAAAAATAATAATCTCTTTTTTCTATCTTTACCTTTAATATCATTCTTACATTCTGTAATAGATTTTTTTGATAAATGCCGCAAAATCACTGCTGTAGCAGGCTACCGAAATATAGTAGTCCTCAAAACAGTGATATTCCTTTAAATAGATTTCCTCACTACTATAAGGATCCCGGATTTTACTGCTTTCAAAATCCACCATAAAGCTGTCCAAGCCTCCCAATAACCCTTTTCCCGTAAGCTTCAGATAGCTTTCCTTTCCTGTCCAATAACGGAAAAATAAATCATCTCTTTTTTCCGGCGGCTGCTCTTCAATATGGTCTGCCTCGCCACTTTGAAAGAATCTCCTTGCCAGCTTCATCTTAGTTTCTTTTTTTTGCTGAATATCAACTCCCACCGGAAGATCTGAAATTGCACAAACTGCATATTCACCGGAATGAGCAATACTAAAATAAAAATCAGGAACATCAGGAAGAAACAGCTTACCACCTTCTTCTCTTTCTATCAACTGAGGATCATATCCCTTATCTCTTAAAACAGATTCCAACAATAAACCTGCAGCCAGAGAACGCTTCTGTTCTTCCTTTAGCTTTAAAGAGTTTACTTTCTCATATCTTTGGTATGTCACCTGCTTTAATTTCTTGCTAAAAATAATTTCATCATCTAAAAAGCCCGTATGAATGGCATACAACTCCACCGGCATTCTTTCTTTTTCCATAAATCTTCCTCAATATTATAAATATTATAATCTTGCATTATGTTTCCTATTATTACTTTAGTATTATCTTTAAATACATGATTAATTTTATTCAATTTTAGACAGAAGTCAATGTTTTTTATTACATGATTGGTTGATGCCTGTAACAGACACATAACGGATTTAAAGTCGCTATTAGCGAACTGAGATGCTTTCTGCAACTCCTAAACTTTTTGGATGTTAATTTTATAATTCAAAGAAATACATCCAATTATCTTTTCAAGAATGTAAAATATTCCGGTACAATTATAATTCTAGAGAGAAATTGGAGCAAATCATGCCTCATTCTTAATAAAATTCCAAATTTAATTGATTTTTCCGGAGCTTTTTTTTGAGATTTTTCTTATAACATCCAAATTTAAGTTTTTAATTTCAAATCATATTATTTTTATTAGCAATTTGGATGTTTTTTTTAATTTTATCTCATTAAGCTCCAGAAAGTGGTAGCGGGGGCTGAACTGTTATGCCCTTATAATTATTTTCTAAAAAATACTTGTCTTTCATTTACA
>JAFYWD010000009.1 GCA_017558205.1 Lachnospiraceae bacterium
CATGGTTAGGGTCATCATGAATAATAGTATTATTTCTGATGGTCAATCCCTTTACTCTGTTAGCGGTAACTACATTATCATTGGAAATATGGAAGGTATTATCTTCAATTGTAATATTTTCATGTACTAAAGTTTTAGGATCTTTAGCAGGTTCCTGTCCGGAAGTAGGGAAGGTAATAGGTTCGATAAAAATACCGGATACAACACCCACTCCTGCCTGTCCTGTAGGACGAACATAGAAAGTATTATCTCTGATAGTTAAATTACGGATAGGACCGGATTCATACCAGTCGTTAGCGTCGTTAGAAAGATAAATATTGGCCATAGCCATATTATCAAAAATGTTATCTTCAATAAGAACATTTTTTCTTGTTGTACAAAGAATACCACGGGTAGGGATACTCTTCATATAGTTACCTTTAATAACAACTTCAGGTGTATAAGTAACATTTTCTGCTACATATAAGCCTTGAGTTGCATTATCTTTTGTAACAGTTTTTCTTAAATCTGTTAATGTTGTCTCAGGAAGATCTTCAGTAAAGGTTACGATTTCCGTTACAAGATCAAGCTTTTGACCGTTATACATCTCTCCGGGCGCAATGGAAGAAGCTACTACAAAGGGTTTGTCCTCCTGCTGTCCTGCCGGCTCTTCCAAGTAAGTTCTGGAATAGAATAATACTTCATCATTTGCATGGAACTGACGGAATCCGCCCTGCTGTCCATGGATATATTTCACTTTAATGGTTTTAGAATCGATAACTTCTTCTACACGCATATAAGTACCATGTACGTTAATCGGGTCGTCGTGTGCCATAGAGAAGTTACAGTCAGTAACCTTAAAGTATCCGCCACAGCCTGCTACGTGAAGCTGGTCAGCATTACTGGTAGTATATTTACCACTTCCGATACGAGGAAGGAAATCTACACCTTTAAATTCTACGTTCATACACATCTGTGTAAGCCAGCCAAAACCACTTAAGTAGTGAACATCAATATTTTCTACAGCTAAATTTTCACTTTCCCAGAAAAAAGCTCCACAAGTTCTTCTTGTGGCAGAGTTACTTAACTGATAAATATTACCTTCTACCACATCAGTAGGATGTTGGGAAGCATAGGTAAAACGAACGGTAGATTGACCGGATTTTTCAATTTTTGTTACACCGGTAAAAGGATTAGAGGCAGTTTTATCTACTGCACGGATAACTGTACGGTCATACCCTTTGTAAACTACAAGATAAGCACAGAAATTTGCATCATCCCATGTCCAGTAAGGTTTTCCTGTTTCAGAACTGATATCTCCCTGCCACTGGATATGTTTTCCGTCCTCGGAAATTTTATAATTGTAAGCAGCAGGAATATAGAATTCAGCATAAGGATTACCGCTCTCATCTTCACCGGTTTCTACAACAGATACGTCAATAGTATCTGCATCCTTGTAATCTAAAACAAGGTCCTGCATTTTGATATTAGAGCTCTCTACTACAGCCAGAGCCATAATATCACCATAAACCAGTAAAGTAGAATCATTACCGTCAATGGTTAAATCATGTACATCTTCCAGTAAAATGGAAATTTTCTTTTCCGGAAAACTTCTACTGGAGGTGTTGGAGGTATGATACACACGTTTTGTAGCGTGATCTTCATCAAAACGATATTCTCCCTTAGGGAAGCTTAAGGTTTTGTGACCCTCAATTTCTTTTGCCCTTTCCAGAGCAGCAATAACAGCGACTGTACTGTCATGCTTACCACTGGGGTCTGCACCAAATTCTGTAACATCAATCACAGTAGTTTCAGTGTTGGTTTCCGTAGCCTGTACTGTTGAGGCTGCCGGAGCCGGAACTACCATAGATAATGCCAGAGCTAAGGCCAGAATTTTTTTGCCAAATTTTCTTAGCATATGGTTTCTCCCTTCTTTTGCCCCGTATGGATATTTGCTGTATCTGCAAATTCCATCAGGTTATTTTTTTGCA
>JAFYWD010000064.1 GCA_017558205.1 Lachnospiraceae bacterium
AATACTTTTATGCTTGCTATGGAAAAGCATGGGATTAAACATTTTAGATTTCATGACCTAAGACATTACTCAGCATCTATCCGTCATGCTCTGAATATTCCGGATGCCTACATCATGTCAGAGGGTGGATGGAAAACAGATGCAGTACTAAAATCCGTATATAGACACGCATTAAAAGACAAAGCCAATGACATGACTAACATTGCAATTTCTCATTTTAATAATCTATATGACACGAAATATGACACGAAACAAAAAAAGTCCAGTAAATAAGCCTTTCTTATCAATTTTTGTGTGGGTTCAAGTCCCATCTCCTGCATGAAAAAGACAGACGATTTATCGTCTGTCTTTTTTTGTGCCAAGGAGTCCCCTGACCCCCAAGGGTCAAGGTCTCCACCACATAAATATCTTGTCAGTAGGTAATTTCTTAAAACTTAAACTTTCCGTATATATCCAGATTATCAAAAGTAGCAAAATAATCCTTGGGTGTTTCTGCCCTTCTGATTAATTCCACACTTCCGTCTTCTTTTAATAATAATTCCGCAGATTTCAGTTTTCCGTTATAATTATATCCCATGGCATAGCCATGTGCTCCCGTATCATGAATTACCAGATAATCTCCCTTATCAATCTGAGGAAGCTTTCTATCAATGGCAAACTTATCATTATTTTCACATAAGGAGCCTACCACATCATAAACCTTGTTACATTCATCCTCTTCTTTTCCCAATACCGTAATATGATGATAAGCACCATACATGGCAGGACGCATCAGATTTACAGCACAGGCATCACAGCCAATATACTCTTTATGGGTATGCTTCTCATGAATTGCTCTGGTAACAAGATGACCATAGGGCGCCATCATATAACGACCTAACTCTGTATAGATGGAAACATCTCCCATTCCTTCCGGTACTAAAACCTCTTCAAATGCCTTTCTTACACCTTCACCGATAACATAAATATCGTTCTTCTCCTGCTCCGGACGATAAGGAATACCGATTCCACCGGAAAGATTGATGAAAGCAATCTCTACTCCGGTTTTCTTCTTTAATTCCACTGCTAATTCAAATAACTGCTTTGCCAGCGTAGGATAATATTCATTGGTAACTGTATTACTTGCCAGGAAGGAATGAATTCCAAATTTTTTCACTCCCTTTTCCTTTAAAATACGGAAGGCCTCAAATATTTGCTCCGTAGTCATTCCATATTTTGCATCTCCCGGGTTGTCCATAATATCAGTACTGATTTTAAAAACTCCACCGGGATTATAGCGGCAACTAATAGTTTCCGGAAGCTTTCCTACAATTTTTTCCAAGAAATTAATATGAGTAATATCATCTAAGTTAATGATTGCTCCGATTCTATTGGCATATTCATATTCCTCTGCCGGTGTTTCATTAGAGGAGAACATAATATCTTCTCCCTTAACACCCATAGCCTCTGACAACATTAATTCGGTATAAGAGGAACAGTCACATCCGCATCCGTATTCTCTTAAAATATTAATTAAGTAGGGATTTGGAGTTGCTTTCACCGCAAAATACTCCTTAAATCCGGGATTCCATGCAAATGCTTCCTTTAATGCTTTTGCATTTTCTCTCATTCCCTTTTCATCATAAATATGAAAGGGAGTTGGATATTGCTTTACAATCTCTTCTATTTGTTCTTTTGTTACAAAAGGTTTCTTTCCCATCTGGTTTTGTCTCCTATGTTTTTTTCTCTATTTTTTATCAATTATAATAATTCTTTTCTTAACTGTTCTCCTGACAAGGGACTTAAATAAGCAGGTGCCACATCAAAAATAGTTTTACAGCCTACAATTCCTTCCTGATTCATTCTATAGGCAGCTCGGGCATAGGCCACAATTACAGATGCCGTAAATTCAGGATTGGAATCTAATTTCAGACGATACTCTATCAAATGCTTATTTTCTCCATTGAAACCGGTAACTCCGCTTCTTAATACGAAACCACCGTGAGGAATGCTGCTGTGATCTCTTTCCAGCTCCTCTTTTGTAATAAAATGAACGGTAGTATCATAATCAGCAAAATAATTCGGCATATTCTTAATTTCTTCTTCAATTTTCCTGGTATCAGCTCCCTCCTTGGCTACAACAAAACATTCTCTTAAATGCTTCTGTCTTGTAGTTAACTCGGGATTTTCTCCTCTTCTTACTGATTCCAATGCTTCCTCCACAGGAATTGTGTATTGCTTTCCATCCAATACCCCCTCTACTCTTCTGATAGCATCGGAATGCCCCTGGCTCACACCTTTGCCCCAAAAAGTATAATCTTTTCCTTCCGGTAAAATAACATTTCCGTATAAACGGTTAACAGAAAACATCCCCGGATCCCAGCCAATGGAAATCAGCGCGGTCTTCTCTGCTGATTTTGCTGCCTGATTTACATTTTCATAATGCTCGGGAATTTTTGCGTGAGTATCAAAGCTATCAACTACATTAAAATATTTTACATATTCCGGTGTCTGAACAGGCAAATCTGTAGCACTTCCACCACAAAGAATTAAAACATCAATTTCATCCTTTTTTTCAATTAACTGATCCGTATGATAAACAGATACTCCTTCTGTTTTCAATATAACACTTTCCGGGGCTCTTCTTGTGAAAACTCCTACCAGACCCATATCAGTATTCTGTCTGATGGCACTTTCCACGCCTTTTCCTAAATTTCCATAGCCTAAAATACCAATTCTAATCATTTTCTTCTATCCTTTCTGTTCCTTTTAATTCTAATAATCTCATTCTGTTTCTTAATGCATCCTTCATAATGGAAACAAGATTTTCCTGCTCTGAATAAAGACAGGTATCACTGCTTTGTCCTCTTAACTCTCCTGTCAAAACATAACGGGAATCTGTAATTAAACGAAGCTGTCCTTCCTCCGGTTCGTCCCTGTAAAAAACCGTTCCTTCCTGTAAAAAATCACCGTTACTCATAAGGACAATTTTTAAACCGCATTTTTTTCTTTCCTGCAAGAGCTCCCTGTATTCCAAAATAATATCTGCTTCTGCTGAAAAGTATATTCTTTTTTCACAGTCCTTAATCATATGGTAAATTTTATTCTTGATGTGGGTATGACCCTGTATAGTAAAATACCCACTTTTTACCAACTCCTTTTCCGGCATTCCCTGAACAATATACTCTCTGTCTCTTTCATATTCCCTGAGCTTATTATTTAAAAATTCCTCCGGTGCTACTGCCTGATAAACAAGAGCTGTCCCTTCCGAAACATAAGCTGCTCCTTTTTCTACCAAGGCACTCAAAGATGAGTATACATTGGATCTGGAAATTCCTGAAATCTTGGACGCTTCATAACCTGTAAGATTTCCATTCTCCCATAGACATATGTAAAGGACTGCTTCCTGTCTTGTAAGGTTAAATTTTACTAACCTTTCAATTAACTCTGTATTCTTCATAATCTTCCTTTACAATTTAGTGGTTCTTTTTAGTACTACCAAAATAAGATTATACTGAAAATATTACAAAGTCAAGAAAAATCTCTTAATTTGGATAATTTTTCTCTATTTTATAGTGTTCGTATCACTGTGTTTTAGAAAAGTGAAAACGTATCGATGTTGAATTATATATTTTTCTCACATGATTGTAATCTAAACACTCATTTGTATGCCAACTCACATCCTGTTTTACTTTAAATAAATATAAATTTATTAAATTTTAATTTAATAAAAAAATCTTAGAATCTATTTGATTCCAAGATTTTTTGAAACATATACTTGCAAGTTTTAATTTCAACCTTAGCTTTTGCAAGTCTATCTGCAATTGTCACGTTATATTTTCTATTTGCCAATCAATTGGCTCCAAGTCATTTTCCTTTAAAAATTCATTGGTTCTGCTAAAATGCTTACACCCGAAAAATCCTCTGTAGGCTGAAAGCGGGCTGGGATGAGGTGCTGTTAAAATCAAATGTTTCGGATTATTCAGCATAATTGCCTTAGCCGCTGCAGGTCTTCCCCATAACAAAAATACAATGGGGCGATCTACTTCATTTACTGCTTTTATTACTGCATCAGTAAATTCCTCCCAGCCTTTTCCTCTGTGTGAGTTTGCCTGATGTGCACGTACCGTTAATACTGTATTTAATAATAATACTCCCTGGTCCGCCCATTTCTGCAAATACCCATTATTCGGCAGATAGCAACCGCAATCCTCTGCCAATTCCTTATAGATATTTTGCAGGGAGGGGGGTACTTCCTGGCCCGGTAATACAGAAAAGCTCATTCCATGAGCCTGATTCTCATTATGATAGGGATCCTGCCCCAACAATACTACTTTCACTTTACTTAACGGTGTTGCATGAAAAGCATTTAAAATATCATTAGAAGGAGGAAATATCTGTCTCGTAGCATACTCATTTTTTATAAAATAAAAAAGCTGCTTATAGTATTCCTTCTTAAACTCCGGTTCTAATACAGGTAACCAATCATTCGTTAATCCAGCCATAAACAACTCCTTTATCTCTTTATTAATTTTTATAACTATTCAGGGTAATAGAAAAATTTCAAAACAGCACATGAAAGTTGTAACAGTTAAGCTTTTGGCTGAACGGTTACTGATAGCACCCATATTTAAAGTCGCTTACAGTAAGATGGGTGATGCTTTCTCTGTTGTTACACTTTCTCTCATGACCAAGCAACAAAGTGATTGGTCATGGCTGAACTGTCACTGAAAGTTTACTTTCTAAAAGCGATTTTTATTATTTGCCTATAGACGGACTGAAACTCCCTGATCCTTTAAATATTTTTTTACTTCTTTTATCTCCAGCTCTTTAAAATGGAATAAAGAGGCTGCTAAGGCTGCATCTGCCTTTCCAATGGTTAAAGCATCCTTGAAATGCTCCATTGTTCCAGCTCCACCGGATGCTATAATGGGGATCTTTACATTCTCTCCAATAGCCTTTGTCAGCTCTAGATCGTAACCGGCCTTGGTACCATCCTGATCCATGCTGGTTAACAATATTTCCCCGGCTCCTAGCTTTTCAGCTCTTATTGCCCATTCAACGGCATCAATTCCTACATCCAAACGTCCACCATGCTTGTAAATATTAAAGCCACTTCCATCGGCACGTCTTTTAGCATCAATAGCCACAACAACACATTGACTGCCAAACTTATCTGCTGCTTCACTAATCAGCTCAGGGCGATCAATTGCTGAAGAATTCACGGATATCTTATCAGCTCCTTCTCTTAGAAGCATTCTGAAATCTTCTACCGTACGGATTCCTCCCCCTACAGTAAAGGGAATAAAAACCTTCGCCGCTACTCGCCTTACCATATCTACCACAGTTTCCCTTCCGTCAGAGGAAGCTGTAATATCCAAGAATACCAGTTCATCCGCACCTGCCGCATCGTAAGCTGCCGCAATTTCTACCGGATCTCCTGCATCCTTTAAATTAACAAAATTTACACCTTTAACAACTCTACCGCCATGTACATCCAGACAAGGGATAATTCTTTTTGTAAACATCTATCCTATTCTCCTGTAATCTCTAAAAAATTCTTTATTATTCCAAGACCTACATCAGAGCTTTTTTCCGGATGGAACTGACAGGCAAAAACATTTTCTTTTTCTACCGACGCATGGATATATGTACCATATTCACAGGCTGCTGTTACTATATCTTCTCCGGCCTCCAAATAGTAGGAATGTACAAAATATACGTAAGACATTTCTTCCAAGTTATGGAATAATTTTCCATTTTTAGGAAAACTAAGTGCATTCCATCCTATATGAGGTATCTTTAATCCTTCTGCTTCAGGAATCCTTTTTATTTTTCCCTTTAAAATTCCAAGTCCTTCAACTCCGGGACTTTCCTCACTACTTTCAAAAAGTAACTGAAGCCCAAGACATATACCCAAAAAGGGTATTTTCTTCTCAATGACTTGTTTAATTACCGGAATCAATTGATATTCCTGCAATCTTTTCATGGCATCACCAAAAGCACCTACTCCCGGTAAGATTACATGAGAAGCCTTTAAAATCTCTTCCGGATCTCTGGTAAGAATTACTTCTTTTCCTAATGCCTGAATAGCTTTTTCAACACTTTTTATGTTCCCGGCATCATAGTCGATAATTGCAACCATAAATACTTATTCACCTCCCTGGAGTAGTTCCATTTCCTCCGGAAGTAAATCCTCCTGACTGTCTATTTCTATTACATCTTGTACCTCTTCTGCCTCAGTCTCTGCTTCTTCAACAACTGTCTCTTCAAATTCCGGTTGCTGACCACCGGTAATAGCATGCAGCTGCTTTGTATAAACAACATCACTTTGCTCATTGGTTAACTGAATGGCTTGCTCTTCCGTTAATGAAAAACCGGAATTTAAAAGATTCAAAATTTCATTATAAACTACCTGTACCTGAGAAACTACACCATATACCTGAGCCTTGGCAAATACATCTTCTTTAATATGTACACCTTCCAACAATGAATGAAGAGCCATTACCTTATCATCAATTGCTGTATAGCTATGGTAACCATCTAAATTACTCTGCATTCTCATAATGATCTTAGCACCCTGGAATTTCATTTCATCATCCTCGGATAACTTTTTACCGTAGTATTCCTGATAAGCCTCTTCATATTCACCTTTATTGAATGATTCTCTTGCTAAAGAAGTTGATAAAATAGGAGGAAGCACAAAATCTACAATCAAAATAGCTGCTAAAACAGAGAATGCAAATACAAAGGTTACCACTACCTTCTTTCTGGGTAATCTTTTCTCCGGCTTTAATGCAACTTTTTCAGCTTTAGGTTTTTTCTCCTTCTTTACCTTAACCTTTTTCTCTTTTTTAGGTTTTTTAGAATTTTCTTCCTTCTCTTTTTTAGACTTTTTATCTTTTTTATCTTTTTTCTTGGATTTTTTCGCTTTTTCTTTATCCAAATCAGTTAGGATCTCTTTATTCTCCTGAGAAAGATTCAAGGTAGAAGCTTCCTGCGGCTCCTCCTCAGGAATTTCCTCCATAAGAATAGAAAATAGCTTTCCCAAAATTCCGGGTGCTTTTTCTTTCTTTTCCTTTACGTTTTCCTTTCCCTCTGTTTTGGCTTCTTTTCCACCAAAAAATGATTTCTTTTTTGTATCCTTAGTACTCTCTTCAGTAGTATTCTCCTGAGAATCTGCTGATAAAAGAGCGTCTAATTCAGCCGGATCCAATTCCAGAATTTCTTCCTCCACATAAACTTCATCTATCGTATCATTAGCTTGTCTATGATCAAGGAAATTGTTACTCTCCTTAAGAACATCTGTCTCAGACATACCAAGTAAAGCTTCTATTTCAGCCATATCCACTTCAGAAGCTGCTTGAGTATCAAAAGCTCTTTCTGTACTTTCTTCCGGCATGAACTTAGCATTATCCAGAAGTATATTAACATCTTCTTCTGACAATACTCCATCATCCTCTATTGTAAAATCATTCTCTTCCTCACTTTGCAATTCTGCCATGAGCTTTTCAAGAGCTGATAATGTCTCCACATCATCTGCATTGTTTTCTTCCATAGAATAACTATCATCACTTTCAAAATCTTCTATTGATTTTAATAAATCATCTAAATTATCATCATTTGATTTCATAAAATATCCTCCTAAAGATTTTCTTGTATCTAAGTTTATCATATTCTGCATTTTTATACAATTTGATTTCGAAGGAATTCTACGGGATCTTCTTTAACTCCCACACCTCTTTCCTTAATTTCTTCTGTCATATGATATAGATAATCATTAATTCTGAAAAATTTTGCTTTTGCATTTATATAACATGTTTTTTCAAAGGGCCATCGAATCACTGATGGGTATTTCATATCTACTCCAAGCTCTAATATCAAAAGCTTTTTATTTA
Source organism: Lachnospiraceae bacterium (assembly GCA_017558205.1). Classification (GTDB taxonomy): domain Bacteria; phylum Bacillota; class Clostridia; order Lachnospirales; family Lachnospiraceae; genus SFDP01. The sequence continues at coordinate 7,878 of JAFYWD010000064.1, forward strand.
AGGTGTGCTGTAACCATTTTGTATAAAGCTGCCATTGGGAAAGATATCCCTCCTCACTATATTTTCCTATTCCTATTTTGTTCATAACAAGCGGCTTTCCGCAATTAGGACAATTTATATCCTCTCCCTTTAAAATCTTTTCCTTATAATCTTCCGTAGGGTAAATATCCTTAGTGCATACTTCTTCACATTGAAGAGCATTATGGGTACCACAAGGTGCTACAATTCTATTATTCTGTAGCTGTGCTTTATAAATTTTATCATCCCTTGAAAGTGTTACAATAAAGTAATTTTTATTTTCCAGGATTTTTGATAGCTTTTCATATGCTTCATCTATCCTGCTAAAATTGTTCTCAAAATAAAGCTTTCTACTATAATCTAAAGCTAATCCACTCAGCTTAGTATTCTCTTTAATACTATCCATTTTTTCCTCAAAAGCTTCACCTACGCCAACCAGTATCATTTCATATTCATCAACTATATTTTTTAAATCCATTTTTCAACCCCTTCTAAAAATATAATATTTATCTGCAAAAAGAAGCAGGGAACTAATTCCCTGCTTCTCTTACTAAAAAACTTAATCTTCAAGAACTAATTTATCAATTTCACGAACTAAATTTCCGATTTCGGGTTTTGAAAGCTGAGCATCGGCTCCTAAAGCTTCACCCTTTCTCTTCATCTCCTCATTTACTAAAGAAGAGAAAATTACTACCGGAATATCCTTCGTATTATCATTCTCTTTAATTAATTTAGTTAATCGATGTCCATCCATCTTAGGCATCTCTATATCGGTAATAACACATCTGACATGCTCATGCAAATCATCATGCTGAATACACTCAGTGATAAAATTCCAAGCCTCAAGTCCATTTTCAGTATGTGTAAGATTAACATAGCCGGCTTTTTTTAAAGAATCAACTATCAGCTTATTTAATAGTACTGAATCCTCTGCAATAAGAATCGGAATATCATTTCTAACTCTGTCTCCCAATTCATCTATTTCATTTATCTTCAGACCTGTTTCAGGATTAATATCTGTTACAATCTTCTCAAAATCCAAAATAATAATTAACTTATCATTTTTCTTAATGATTCCTGTAGAAATTCCCTCCTCAGTAGTGGATATTGTGGCATTGGGCTGAATAATATCATTCCAGGATACTCTATGGATACCTAAAACCTGATCTACATGAAAAGCAATATCTAATTTGTTAAAATTAGTAACGATGAATAAACCTCCCTTTTCAGATGTACCTCTCTGAAGACAGTTTTTAAGGTCAATAGCTGTTATCATAGTATCTCTTGGCATAAAAATGCCTTCAATACTTGGATGAGAATTCGGAACCGGTGTAACATCCTGGTATGTAATAATCTCTTTAATCTTAGCTACATTGATACCATAGGAATTGCCATCCAATGTAAACTCCAATACTTCTAATTCATTCGTACCATTTTCCAATAAAATCTTTGTATCCATAATATCACCTCTTCAATTTATTAAACAGGTTCTCCAACCCATCATCCCCATAAATCTTTCTTAGAGTTATTATAACATGTTTATTTGAAGTTTCAAATATATTTTCTAAAAAAATAGAAAACTTTCCTTTTATTTACTGCAAATATAGTTTTTTTCTTAATTTTCTCTTTCTTTAGTTCCATAGCTCTCACCAGCTCTATGTTTTACAAAGTAATTTCTCATTCGGATATAAAAAAACCTCACTATGTAGTGAGGTTATCATTCTTATTTATTAAAGTACCCTCAAAACCGAATACATAATCTTCTATCTACTTTTACACTTCCCTACTGCCTTGGATAAGCCCTCGACCGATTAGTAACTGTCAGCTACACACATTACTGTGCTTCCACCTCAGCCCTATCTACCTCGTAGTCTTCAAGGGGTCTTACTTACTGGGATATCTCATCTTGAGGGGGGCTTCACGCTTAGATGCCTTCAGCGTTTATCCCTGCCGGACTTGGCTACTCTG
>JAFYWD010000065.1 GCA_017558205.1 Lachnospiraceae bacterium
ATTTTTTTCTCTTCTCTTCAATCCCCGAAAACCCTTGATTTCAGCCACATTCTCCTGTCAGGAGAGTGGTAGAATCCATCTGTAGGTTGTTCATTTTCCTGTTCACTGCATATAATTCCTATAACAGCCGTATACGCGGATTACGGTTTGGCTTCCTAATGCACAAAGCTTAAATTTAGATTGGTTAGGAATACCTACCTACTATTTATCCGATAATAGGCATTGGGAAAATATAAGATATAAAGAGGAGATTATTATGACAAGAACAAAATTATGTGACCGGATTCTTCCGGATTATACAAAGGGCGAAGAATTATTTAATACGATTTCTCATACTGCAGGTGCAGCCTTTGGTATTGCAGCACTGCTCACCTGCTTATTTGTAGCTGTTACCACCGGAGATGGCTGGTCCATTGCATCTGCTGCCATCTACGGTGCCTCCCTGATCCTTCTTTATTCCATGTCCAGTCTCTATCATGGACTGCGTCATGAAATGATAAAAAAAGTATTTCAGGTAATTGACCACTGTACTATTTATTTATTGATTGCAGGTACTTATACTCCGGTAATGCTGTGTGCAGTAAGAATTGTTTCTCCTCTCTGGGCCTGGATTATTATGGGCATTGTATGGGGCTGCGCCATTATTGCCACAGTATTTACAGCCATTGACTTGAAACGCTATGCCGTATTTTCCATGATCTGTTATCTGGGTATGGGCTGGAGTGTTGTTCTGGCAATCAAGCCTACCATGGAAGCACTTCCTCTTCCGGCCTTGCTTTGGATTTTATTTGGAGGTATTTCCTATACCTTGGGTGCCGTACTTTACGGACTGGGAAAAAAATATCGTTATATGCATTCCATTTTTCACATGTTTGTCTTAATAGGAAGTATTCTTCAGTATATAGGTATTATTCTCTACGTTTTATAAAAAAACACCGAAATCAAAAGCCCTTTTGGTAAACTATCTTTATATAATATATATAATTCATAAAGAAGCTTTTTAAAAAAGCAGGTGATACAATGCTTTCTAATTTCCGCATCATATCACCTGCTCTTTTTAATTTCTAAGGAAACTATTCCGTTCCTTCATCCTTATTTTTTAATTATTCTTAAATATCATCTGAAAGATTCCATCCCAGATATTTGTAACATCTTTCTGTACAATCTTAAAGGAAACTGTCTTTGTTCCGCCGTACTCACCTTCACCCTGTAGGGTAACCTTGGCAGTTCCTTTGTTTATGTTTTTCACATAGCTTCCGGGAACCACACTAAGACTTTGGTTTGCTCCTTCTTCTATAGAAAGAGTTAACTCTTTTCCTTTTAGCTTTATGCTCTTAAAATCTGCATTTCCATCTATGAAAATTTCACTTCCCGTATAGGACTGATCCCTAAGCTTGAAGGTCATTTTACTGATATCATATCCTTCTTTCAGGATTCGGTAGGTTCCTGTTACAGGGGCACCTGTATAAAGGGCATCCTGCTTATCTAAAGGCTGTACCGTAATTTTAATTACCGTTCCTGCCGGAAGCTTTTCTTTTGGTATCTCTTTCAAATTCTTATTACTGTCCTTGTAACCCTGCAATACTGACAGATTTTCGATGTTATTTTCGCCTGTTGGAAGCTGTGCAATGGTATAAGTGGCATTATTCAGATCCATATCCTTGGCTGTTAATGCTTTACCATCCTGATCTACTACCTTAAAGCTTGATTTCCATCCATTGGTACTAAACTTCTCCACTCTGTCTGCTGCTATGATAGTAAGATCATCACTATTTTCAGCCTTACTGAGATCCTTAGGAACAATTGTGAAGGTCTTTGTCTGTGTTCCGGTATAATTTCCCTTTCCGGTTACCTGAATCGCAGGAGCCTTTGTACCCTCCTGATAACCGGCAGGCTTTTTATTATTCTTATAGCTTACTGTATAATCTATGCCTTCTTTCAATACCTTTCCGGAAGCATCAGCTACTTCAATGGCAGGCTTCACACCACCTTTCGTATAGGGCATAATAATTTCTTCTCCCTGCCCCTGCTCTTTTGCCGGATCTATAACGGATATCTTAAATCGCTCTTTTCCTTCGGAAGAAAGTCCCTCCAAGCTGTCTGCCTTAATTTTAAAGGTCTGCTTATTTACTCCCGTATAACCTTCTTCTTCCACACCGGTTAAAATAATGGTGGCAGTTCCTCTCTCTGTATTTTTCTGATAATCTACGGTATATACTTCTTTGGGAAGCTCTGTTTTATTCAGGGTTACCTTTATATCACTATCTGTTTCCAGGGGACAAACAGGCTCTCCTGTATATGCATAGCCGGATTTATCAAGATTTTCTATGACAGCCTTATTAAGAGAGGTACCACTTATTTTAAAGGTAATTCTCTTTGTACCAATATAAGCCAGCTGATCTCCATCCTTATCCTCTCCGTTACCTATGAGGATAAGAGTAGCCGTTCCCACCTTTTTATTATCTTGATATTCAATGCTGAATTCACCCTTTTCACTATCAGTCAACAGGTCTACCAGAATGTCTTTTCCATTTTTTACAGTAAGGGTTCCCTGCTTCATACCTTCACCCTTAGCTAAATCTTCTGCCCACGCCAAGGTTTTTACACCACTTACTTTGACCTTACTCATAGAGATTTTCTGAATACTCTCTGTTTTCTGTCCAATAGTCAGGGTAATGGGTTTTTCACCACTATAATTTCCTTTTCCCTTTATGGTAATAGGAATAGATGTATCCTTGTCTGATTCTCCTATGAAGGCATTTTTTGCCGACTTATCTGCCAGGTATTCCGGTACTTCAAAATCCTTATTCATTGTCAGCTTTTTCCCATTTAAGGTAACTACAGGAGTGGGGGTCTGATTCTTTCCGGTATAGGTTACCGTAAGATCATCCACCTGTGCCTGCGCAATGTCCGGCTTTTTAATTTCATAGTAAATGGTGTAGCTTCCCTTATAGTTCCCCTTCATTTTAATGGTAAGCTGGGGGGATTTAGACAGATTATCCGGCAGTTCTTCATCCTCCGGATTCTTTTCAATAGCAGAAAGTTCTGCTGAAAGCATATGAACCGGAGTCTCATCTGAACTGAGTACACTCAGAGGAACAGATTTTTCATCCAGGGTTTCTACATAAATTCCATCTCCCTGCTGATTCCACTCATAGGCATTGATATTATTCTTATAAGTAACGGTGTAATCTATCTTCTCCGTCAGCTTTTTATTGCCGTCGTATACTGCCAGGTTCTGAACAACTTTGCTTCCGGTATAACTGAGATCTCCTCTGATGCCGGAAACCCACATATTATCAGGGTATTCAACCTCTTCAGGCAAGGTATTCAGAAGCTCATCTCTCAATGCTGCCAGCTTTGCAGCTTCATCCTCCATTTGAGCCGTACATGTTTCTTCATCCTCCAAAAGAAGAATCTGTCTTGCCTGCTCTATCTGCTGCCTAAAAGCTTCGTAAAGCTCTTGTGGGTAGTTATCTCCTGTAATGGCCTCTGCTGCCTCTAATTCCTTCTCAAGAGAGGATCTGTCCACTACTTCCTCATGAGGCTGTGTAATGGTTAACGGACCTACTTCTACCCATCCCTGACCGGTTGTATTAGCACTGACTCCTCTTCTTACAAAGGAAATCCGGTACTCTCCCTGTAATAGATTTTTCTCAAAGAGCAACACTCCCTCTACTCTTTCTGTAGCATAAGTATCAATCAGTTCTTCATATACAATATTATTTTCAGAATCCGTAATGGTAACTGATAATATTCCATGATCGTCAGCTTTTACAGTAGTAACCTTAATACTGTTTCCACGGAATTGATAAGTTAATGCCGGTGTCTGATCACTGTTTGTTGCCCGATAATTACCGGCTGTAATCCATTCATTTCCCTGCAGGGAAGAAATTCCCACCGTAATTTCCTTGGCTGTCACAGCTTCCATGGTACTTACTGCTTTTTGAAGCTTTCCTGCGGCAGTATCAATTTCCGACTGACCGGCAGTTAAATCTTCATATACTTCCTTCGCCACTTCCAGAGCTTTTTCCAATAAATATACACTGCTTCTGGTATATTTTCCTTTTTCCAAAGCTTCTGCCCTGCTGATTACTTCTGCCAATAATTCCTTCTCTGTTTCTCCAAAACCAAGTCGCAGATATCTGCTTCTTAAAAAGGTTTCTATGTTATTAATTTCTTCCTGCGATTTATTCAAAGAGGCTGCTGCTTCCTGAACTGCTGCTTCAAAGGACTTAATCAGCTCCTTATCTGCCTTTTTGTAGCTGTCACTGTTACGGTCAGCCTGTTCTGCCTTTTGAAGTAATTCTGTAAGGGATGAAGCATTGATCTCTTCTTCCTGTGCTTCACCTACCAGCAATGGTTGTATTTCATAGAAAGAGGGTTCCTGATAGCCTTCCTTAAATACAATCTTTATTTTGGAAGTAGCTACCTTTTCAAAGCTTATCTCCTTATAAGCTCTGTTTCCTCCGATATCATCAGAACCGGATCCCAGCTTTTCTCCTTCATGAATTTTTTCCATGGTTCCGTTTTTTTCTGCCCAGATTTCAAATCTGTCGGTACTGTTTCTTGCTGAAACAAACTGATTGAACTTAATGGTATTAATCGCTCTTTCCTGTTGGAAGGTAAAGAGAATTTCAATATCACCGCTTCCCTCCTTGGAGGCCCAACGACTGTTAATATCATTATCAATCATTTTGGAGGCCAGGTACTGGTCTCCCCAGTTCTGGGTTGCTGTTTCTGCCGTATCAAATTTTAGTCCTGCCACATACTCTTTTTGATAAACCTGACTTACTCTTTGTTTTCCGTTAAATAAGGCTGCCTTCAGCACCATATTTGTTCCCGAATCCAGGGAAATTTCCCCTGTATACTCTGTAGAGGCAGAGGTAGGTGTAGATCCATCCGTAGTATAAAAGATTTTGTAAAATCTGCCGGAATAATTTAAGGCTACTTTAGCATTATTTTCTGTCACCGGTCCTGATTCTCTGCTGAAGCTAATCCTTCTGCCTTCCATCTGTTTTTCAAATACCTTAAGAATATTATCCAGCGTAGCTTTTAAATTCTCATATTCCTGCAAGGTCAGATTATTTTCCAAAATTGCTGTATAAATTGTGTTCAGATTATTATACATCCCATCTATTTCAGAAAGGGATAGGCCTTCCGTTGCTGTCATATAATAGATATTTTCAGTTTCCTCAAGGTAAGACTCATACATGCTTACCATCAGCTTAGCCTTATTTAACAGCTGACCCAGGGAAGGGCTGTTGGCAGTAATTGCTTCCTGCAGCTCAGTTTTAACCTTTACTAAAGCTTCAGGAATTTTCTCCAAATATGCTTCTGCTTTTCCCACTAAGACATCATTGTTGGTACCCTCCATATGGATGGTATATACCTTTCCTTTTTCTGTATGGAAGGAAAGCTTTCCATTTTGTACTTCTGTGGTTACTTCTTGTCCGTTTTCTGTAACTCTGGCTCCTGCTATGCCATTGTAGGTACCGGTAAAATCCGCTCCCTCTCCGGAGCCTTCATAACAAACAGTAAAATATTCAGGAACCCCGTTATTCCATTTCTGACCAATGGTAAAGTTGCCTCTGGCCTTTAATCCTGTTACCTCTCCTTCTGACCAGGCCGCGGGAATAGCCGGTAAAAATTCCACATATCCCATGTGAGACTGAAGAAGCATTTCAGCTACACCTGAGGTGAGTCCAAAGTTCCCATCGATCTGCCAGATGGGACTACCGTTTTTCATGGTTTCCCCACCTCCCGTTCCATGGGAGTCAAAAAGATTATATTGTAAGCCGGAGGTATTTCCTCCCACCAGATTATTCAGCAAACGATAGGCCTTCTCACCATTTCCGGTACGTGCCCATAAATTAATCTTATTTGCCTTAGACCATCCGGTAGAATATTCTCCTCTTTCTGTCAGAGATACAATGGCAGCTTCCATGTATTCCGGTGTTTCCTTATTAATTATGGTTCCCGGATACAGACCTACCAAATGGGAAGCATGTCTTTGTTCCCCCGGATGTCCTATATTCCAACCACTGTTTGGTACTTGTATTTCCGCCAGATTACCTGCCTGGGCAAAGGATTTGTTATGTCCGTTTACCTGACCAACCCTTGTTTCTTCATACCATTCCTTAATACCGTTAGTTGCATTAATCTCAATAGGATCCAGCCTCTGCATATTTTCCTGCCACTGATCCAGTAATTCCTGAGATTCTCCTACCAGTTTTCCTGCTTCCACACATTCCTTATATAATTCCCATACCAAGGACTGATCATAGGTAGTTCCTACTGCCGTAGGCCCCTGCTCTTCTGAAAAGCTGGGGGCAACTACCAGTCTTCCCTGTCCGTTGTAGGGAGAGCTTTCATCATTAATTCTCTGGTAAGAGGAGGTCCAAAGATATTGATCCCAGAATAGGGCTGCTTCCTTCATAATAGGATATATTTTATTTTTCAAATAATCCAGATCTCTGGTAAAGTCATAATGAGCCCAGATATTCTGAACAGCCCAGGCTGCTCCCGTAGGATTCCAGCCGTATTCCTGATGGTTGGTAGGTGCTGTCATACCAAAGGGATTATTTTCTGTATGTACGGTAAAGCCGGTATGCTCTGTAGTTGCATTTTCAATGCCGTGGATTCTCTCTGCCGTCAATCTTCCCGGTGCTCTAAGGTCATCCATGTAATTTACCATGGTAACACCACATTCTGCCAGATTGGTAACATATACCGGCCAATAATTCATCTGAACATTTACATTAAAGTGGTAATCTCCGGTCCATGCCGACCCTCCTACCGTCCAAAGACCTACCAGATTGCTGGGAAGGTTTCCTCTGGAACCGGCAATGGTCAGATATCTTCCAAACTGGAAGGATAAGGCATCCAGATAATTGGAATATTCTCCCTCACGATATTTTGCTACCAGCTCATTGGTAGGAGTTTTCGTATCCACTTCTCCCAAATTAATGGCTACTCTATCAAACAAGCCTCTGTGATCCGCAAGATGAGCTGCTTTCAATTCCTCATAGCTCTTTTCTGCTGCTTTATTAATTCTTTCATTGATCAGAGTTTCCAGATTTAGCTGGGTATCGCGGTAGGTAGGAAATTCATTCTTATAGTCAGTGGCCGCTGCCATAATAAGGGTAACATCGTCTGCATTTTCGATGATAAGCTTATTATTTTCCGCTTTCACACTACCGCCGGTTAACAGCAGCTTCATGGAGGTTCTGAATTTCAGACCATTATCTCTTACTGTACCGCTGATGGTACAAATTCCGTTTGCTCCGTCAATAGAAAACTCTTCTGTTAAGCCTCCATTATTCAGCTCCATCAGAATGGACAGATTCAGCTTGCCTTTTTGGGAAGCTGCCAGTCTTGTAACCATTACCTGATCAGGACTGCTGACAAAATGTTCTCTTGTATATTTTGTCCCCTGATGAGTAAATTTGGTGGAAGCAATTCCTGTATGGAGATTAAGCTCCCTTCTATAATCGGAAACTGTTTCTTTTGTAACTCCCATGGCAGAATAATCTACCCAGATATCTCCAAAATCCTGATAGCTTCCTTTATTGGTATCGGCACCGGGGAAACGAATAGCCGCTCCCTGACCATACCCACTCATACTATCATTAAATACATTGGTTGATTTATCATCCAGAATTCTTCGATAGCTTTCAATTTCCTCTGCTGTATAGGCAGTACCGGTATTTCCAAACTGATAATTAGGTCTGCTGCTTGAAGGACCACCTGTCCATAAGCTTTTTTCATTAAAATGGATTCTTTCCTTTTCAATTCCTCCAAAAATCAGGTTCCCCAGATCTCCATTTCCCAGAGGAAGGGATTCCTGCATCCATTTTCCTCCGCTGCTTTCTGCGGTATTAATATCTGCCGGTGTTTCATACCACAGAACCATGGTATCCTGTTTTTCTTCTGCCTGCACCTGACCTGCAGAAATGCTGCTTAACTCCCGTGAAGTAAGTAAAACAGCAGCTGCCATCAAGCCGGCCAGTATTCTTTTTATTTTTTTCCACTTGATCATGCCCTTCTCCTTTCGTATTTTTTACTATCTTACTTTTTTAAGATTTTCAGTACCGTATCCTTCTCATCCGGAATTTCGTAAGTAAATACCGGATTTTCCCCAAAGGAAACAAAGGCTACATCTGTATACAATGCTGTATTCCAGGCCTCTCCTCTTTTCAGTTCACTGCCATCTGACAAGTAATAAGCCCCCAACAGCTTCTCCGGTGCCACTCCCGTTAAAGGCAGAGACCCCAGGGGAGTTTCAAATACGTGGGCATAAATGGTATCTCCTCTCTGGGTATACCTTCCCCATTCCGGCTTAGGAAGCTCACAGGGACCGCAGCCATAAATACTTTCCTTATTTTTCTCCATCCAGCTGCCGATTTCCTCTAAAATATCCATGCTTTCTTTGGGAATATTTCCTCTGGCATCAGGACCCACATTCAGAATCATGTTTCCCCCTTTGCTGACACATTCCACCAGCTTTCTGATAATCAGCTTCGGTGATTTATAATCATGATCGTAATTACAATAGCACCAGTGATTATTCATGGTGGCGCAAAGCTCCCAGGGAACAGGATTCCCATTCACATCCACTACTCCCTCAGTGGGAATAATCTGCTCAGGACTGACAAAATCTCCACTATATACGGTAGGATTTCCTGTAATCAGACTTCCGTGATTATCGCCCGCACCCTCCAGACGATTATCGATAATCACCTCCGGCTGATAGCTTCTTACCATTTCAATCAGCTCTGTTGCCTTCCATTTTTCTCCGCACATATCGTCATAAGAAAAATCAAACCACAAAAGATCCAGCTTGCCGTACTTCGTAACAATTTCCTTTACCTGCTTATGCATAAAATCCAGATAATTATCAAACTCTATTTTTTCATCCTTATAAAGCTCATTATTCCTCATAGGGTGCTGCCTGTCCTTATATTTTGGAAAATCAGGATGAGACCAGTCGATAATGGAAAAATAAAATCCGATTCTCATCTCCTCTTCCCTGCAGGCTTCTACAAATTCTCTTACCAAGTCTCGTCCGGCCTTTGTATTGGTAGCTTTATACTCCGTATATTCAGAATCAAACAAGCAAAAGCCGTCATGATGCTTTACTGTTAACACAATATATTTCATTCCTGCTCTTTTAGCTGCCCTGACCCATTTTTTTGGATCATAATCTACCGGATCAAACAGGTCAAAATATTTTCTGTATTCTTCTACCGTCATTTCCTTTTCGGACATTACCCATTCACCGCAGGCAGGGATAGAATAAATTCCCCAGTGGATAAACATTCCAAAACGGTCATACTGCCACCACTTTACTCTTTCTCTGATTTCATCCATTCTACTCATATCATGAAAATCCTTTCCTTTACTGACTTTAGTACACTTGACACTTCCTTCGATAATGCTATGACTTTTACTGACTTTAGTACACTTGATACTTCCTTAGATAATGCCATGACTTTTGCTGATTTACAGCTCAACCACCGCTCCCTTGTTCAGGCGGCTTTCCTCTGCCGCAAAGGCAATCAGATGACTGTCTATAGCCTGAACTGCACTGCTGATATTCTCTTTCTGGCGTCCCTGGGCAATCAGCTTCACCAGCTGCTGCATCATAGCCGCATCACTGCCACTGTGTCCTGCCTTAGGAGTATTTAAGCGATGGATTGTCACATTTCCTGTTAAAAAATCAATTACCTCAATCTTATCCTCTTCCATATTTCCCCTGATTTCACCCTTGGTTCCGTGAATGGTGATGGTTCTTTCACATTCATTGGTAAAGGCACTGACGGTAAAGCTGATGGTAAGTCCCTCTTCCATTTCCATATTTACTACCTGGTGATCTGCCACATCATTATCACAGGCGTAGACACATCTTCCATAAGGACCTGTTTTTAAGGCTTCCAGCAAGCCTTCCGAGGTAGGATCCATGGAAACAACCTTACGGAAGCCGTCAACAATGGCTCTTGGATGCTCACTATAAAATCCGGGAGCATAAAAGGCACATTGACTTCTGTGGGGACAACCGTCAGTACACCGTTTGGGAGCACCAACAGGTGCCATTTCTTCTTTAAATAAGCGGAGGCTTCCAAAACTGGATACCCTTAAACATTTTTTCCCTGTAAGCCATAATAAAATATCAAAATCATGACATGTTTTTGCTAAAATTATGGGGGAGCTTTCTTTCGTATTTCTCCAGTTTCCTCTTACAAAGCTATGAGCCATATGCCAGAAACCGATACTTTCCATATGCTGAATATTGATCAGCTCTCCAATAGTACCCACATCTATAATTTCCTTGATTTTTGTAAAAAAGGGAGAGTATCTGAGTACATGACAGACACTGATCATTCCTTCATAATTACTGCATTTTTCCTTTAAGTTTAACAATTCCTCTTTTGTTGGACTGATAGGCTTTTCCACCAGGATATCATAGCCCAGTTCCATGGCTTTCATCATAGGCTCTGTATGCATATGATCCTGAGTACAAATCAGTACAATGTCAGCTAACCTGGGATAGCTTAAGAGCTCCTCCCAGGTTGATACACTGTATTTTTCTTCTATATTATGTTTTCTTGCAAATTCTTCTCTTCGTTCTTTTCTGGGTTCTGCCACTCCCACAAAGGACAGCTCTGCCGGATACCGAAGGGCATAAGATGCATAGGCCTCCGCTCCTCTGTTTCCTGCTCCCAGTAAGATTGCCGTTACCTGTTTATTTCCCATAGCTACCTCTCATATTTACCTCTCTTTGTTTGCTTTTTTATAAAAGTCGCTTCCATTAACCCTTAACTGCTCCGCCGGATAAGGCTTCAATAAAGTATTTACTTGCAAAAGTAAACAGCAATACCGGAGGAATAATCGTTACCACAACGGCAGAAAGTAAGCCGTTATAATCAGTTCCAAAGCTGGTGGTAAACTGAGAAAGTATTGCCGGTACTGTCATCTTACTTCGATCTATCATCAGCAAAGATGCCCAGTAGAATTCGTTCCACAAGTTCAGCCATGCCAAAACTGCAGCTGTAAAAATCCCCGGTCTGGCTATGGGAAGCATTATTTTTATAAAAGTCTGAAAATAAGTACAACCATCTATTCTGGCTGCCTCCTCCAGCTCCACGGGAATTGTGGCAAAATAATTTCTGATTACCATGAAGCTTACCGCAATACCACTACAGGCATACACAAATATCAGACCCACTCTTGTATCAAACAGTCCCATATTTTTAATCAGATTATACACAGGAAAGGTTAAGGCTGAAGAAGGTACAAACATGGTTGCCATAAAGCAGGCTGTAATCAGACCTTTGCCTTTAAAGTTGTATCTGGCAATGATATAGGCAGACATGGATAGCATGGTAATACTGAGCAAGGTTCCGCCGGTTGCGGTAATAAAGCTGTTGATAAAATATTTACTAATACCCAATTTTGTAAATACTCTGACGTAGCCATCAAAACAAAGCTGACTGGGGAGAGCAAAACCGGGCTCTGCCAATAAATCTGCCTTAAAGGAAGAAATAACTACCCAAACAATGGGAAAGAGTGCAATAACACAGATAATTGCCATAACGACATAGCAAAAAACTGCTTCTGACTTTTGTACACTCATGGGATTACTTTCTTTGATTTTTACTTTTGCCATTATGCTTTCCCTCCTCTCTGGCTTTCCTTTGACTCTGCAAAGATAATATTAATAATACCTACCAGGATAAGACCAACTACAATTTGAATGGCACCGATGGTATTTGCTCTGGCATATTGAGTTCTACTGCTGGTAATCGCCAATTCCCTGATAATATAACTAATGGATTTTGTTCCCGCAGCACCATTGGTTAAGAAAAATACCTCATTATATAGTAAAAAACCTGAGGTTGCTGCCATGGTTGTCACGGTTTTAATGGTTGGCTTTACCAAAGGAATAGTCACATATAATTCCCTTTTTAATCCGGTGGCACCGTCAATTTTTGCAGCCTCATATAACTCAGGGGCAATACCATGAATCTGCCCTAACAGCATAATGGCAGTAGTACCACAAAAGAAAACATAAGCAAATACAATTGCCCAGAAATTAGCACCTTCCACCAATAAGATACTGTCTTTAAACTCAGGCTTAAACTTTTGAATAATTTGCTGTATTGGACCATATCTTGCATTATATAGCTGCAGAAATACCAGTCCCATGGCTGCTGATGAAATTACACTTGGTACAATATATACATTTCTTGCAAACTTAGAAAATTTTAATCCTTTTGAAATTACAATTGCCACTACCAATGTTAATGGTACCTGAATTACTACACCTACCAATGCCCAGCAGAGAGAATTTTTAAAAGCTTCCCAAAAATAGGGATATTGCGTAAATATATATCTATAGTTTGTTAATAGTTCTCCCGCAGCAAAAAATTCAGGATTTTTTAAATTGGTATAATCCCATTTACAAAAAGAAGTAACTATAATCTGTAATATAGGATAAGCATAGAAAATCAGGAAACATAAGCAGGAAGGTAATAAAAACAATGTCATAAAAATTGCTTTACTTGATTTTTTCTTCATTTTAATCTCCGTTCCACCGCCTCATGGTAAAAAAAAGCCTGTTCTTCTCCGTTGAGAAAAACAGGCCTTAGTTTTAATTAGCCAATTAAAGCGATTAATTCTGACTGTAATTCTGCTAATTTAGCATCAATATCTGCTCCTTCTACAGAACATTCAATTAACTTATTAATGATTGCATTGTATACATCTGCTCCCCATGCAGCTCCGGTATTTGTTGTAATGGAATCTGCACTGTTTGCAAGAGAACAAGCCTGAGCTAATAATTTAACTGTAGGATTATCTACGCCTTCTGCAAGAGCATTTAAGTCAAGATCCTGATTACAAGGATTTGCGTTTACTTCTAAGAAAATTCTTGTCTGTACTTCATCACTTGTCATGTATTTTAAGAATTCTAATGCTAAAGCCTGCTGAGCTTCAGATAAGGAAGAGGAAATTGTTAATCCGCCACCTGTAGCTGCAATTGCTCCGCTACAAGGATAAATACCGGGTAAAATGTTAGCCTCGATACCGTTAAAGCTTCCAGCTGCCCAAACACCATTCATCCATGTTGCACATTTACCTTCTGTAAAGTCAGCACCGAAATCACCTGCATTATTTGTAGAGTGTGCAGATCCGTTTGCCTGGTCCATAGTAGCTACTGTTTTGAATGCTGTTGCAAATGCTTCAGATTCAACAACTTCAGCAGTTAAAGGATTAGCCATAGCTTCTGCATCTAATACTGCCATATAAGAGTTGAATAAACGTTCAGATCCCTGTCCTGCATTGTATCCATATACACCACTTGCTCTTAAAGCTTCCATGGCAGCTGCCATATCTTCATAAGTAGCCCACTGGTCAGGTGTAGCTGCACCGGCTGCTTCGTAAAGGTCTGCATTATACCAAAGACCTAAGGTTGTTAACTGATCATGTACTGTATAAACTTTTCCGTCCACATCGTTCATTGTGTAGTTAATACCTACTTTGCTCTGAAGACCTTCAGCATCAATGTAAGGTTTTAAATCAACTACTAATTCCTGAGCGATAGCTGCTAAAGGTACTTCGTTTCCGGCAAAATCTACCATATCAGGGAATTCTCCACCTGCGATTTCATTGGTAGCAACCTGTAATACGTCTTCCACTACTACGGGCTCAAATTTTACAGGACCATCTGCATGCTGATCTGCAAACTGCTGATAAATATCTCTCATAACTGCTGCTACCGGCCATTCAGACTCTTCATGGTAATAAGCATGATAGAATTGAAGAACCTCCTGCTCTCCACTTGCTTCTTCTGCGGGAGCCTCAGCTGCCTCCTCTGTTGCAGGTGCTTCTGCAGGTGTATCTGTAGCTGTAGAGCCACCACATCCTACTAACATTCCTGCTGTCATAGCTAATGCTAATAATGTAGAAATAACTTTCTTTTTCATAAGATCCTCCTTATATTTCCTGCACTCTTACGGTGTCATTTAATGTAATTGTATTATTGCATGAAATATATCTTTCGTGAATGGATTCTGTTTTTGTATAAAATGAATATTTTTACTAGATTTTTTGTAAAATTTTGTACTTTTTGATCATGGGTAAATATTTTCCTAGATGTCAGTCCTTCTCTTTTCTTGGGTCTTATGGATTGCTTCTCTCTTCTCAGCTACTTTCCGTGGGGTCTCACAACATATTTTTTCTTTCTCAGGTACTTTTCCTAATTCTCTTTGGTCTCGCAGCTTCTTTTTCTTTCATCAGGTACTTTTTCTACTTCTCATTGGATTTCATGCCTTACTTTTTTCTACTAAACTACTTTAACCTTCAAATAAAATCTCTCCCACGTATTTTTTCTGTTTAAATGTACTATTTTTATCATTTTTAAGTAAATATTATGGTAATTCTTTTTTTCTTATGCTATACTTTTTACAGGAATTCCTCGTTTGGAGGAATATCATGAGCTATACCAAGAAAACACTGAAGGATTTAACTATCCGGGATAACTTTTTGTTTGCTGCCGTTATGCAGCAGGAGGACAACTGTAAACAGTTTTTAGAAATGCTTCTGGATATACAAATAGAGAGAATCGATATCCAGTACGAAAAAACTTTAATTTTTAATCCGGAATACAAGGGTATTCGAATGGATGTTTATGCCAGAGATGAGATGCACACCTGCTACAATATCGAAATGCAGGTAGCTTCCATGGACTTATCTAAAAGAAGTCGTTACTACCATAGTCAGATAGATATGGAGCTTCTTAACAGGGGAGAAGATTATGATTGTCTTTCCTCTTCCTATGTAATCTTTATTTGTGATTTTGACCCATTTAATCTCAGGCGCTATTGCTACAGCTTTGAAAATATTTGTTTAGAAGAAACGGGATTAAAATTACAGGATGGTAACCGTACTATTTTCTTAAGTACAAGAGGAGAAAATCCGGAGGACATTTCTCCTCACCTACTAAATTTTCTTACCTTTGTAAGAGAGAATAATCCTTTAGAACACAAAGATTATCACGATTCTTATGTGTCACAATTGCAAAATAGTATTTTTCAAATCAAACAAAATCAGGAATTGGGGAGCAGATATATGCTGTTAGAATTGATGTTAAAAGATGAATATAAAAAAGGTATTCTTGAAGGTAAGGCCGAGGGTAAAATTGAAGGTAAGGCCGAAGGTAAAATTGAAGGTAAGGCCGAAGGTAAAGCTGAAAGTATTATCCACATTTTACAGGCCTCAAATATCGTTTCTGAAGAATTAAGATCCTATATTCTCAAACAATCTGATGATGATATTTTAACAGATATGTTGCTAAAAGCTGCGTCTGCTCATTCTATCGAACAATTCATGGAAAGTATTTCTTTTAAATCTAATTTGTAGGTTCTAAATCTACTTCTATTTCACACGTCAATCTTTATCTTTTTTATTTACGAGGAATTCCTATTTTCTTGGGTCTTATGGATTGCTTCTCTCTTCTCAGCTACTTATTTCCGCACCATGCCTGACTGTAATTTTTATAGCACTACCAAAAAATCCACCATACTATTTTTAGTATGATGGATTTTTATTTCATAAATGTTCATGCCTGTATGGTACGGCTTCTCTATCACATATCTTGTAACAGTTCAGCCTTTGGCTTTCTGTTACCATATCTTCTTTTCTTTTCACTCTATAAAATGCTGATTAGAAAAGATTTGATAAAATACTTGCCCACCAGTTATTTTTGTCTTCAATATTTCTTTCAACGATCTTGAAGGATACTACCTTTTCTCCACCAAATTCGCCTTTTCCACGGATGGTTACCTTAGCAGTTCCTTTTTTGTCATTCTTCTGATAGGTATCTTCAAGAATTTCAAAGGAAGCTTCTTCACCTACAAATAAGGATTTACCATTTACTGTTGCTTCAGTAAATACTGCCTTTGTAGGAGCAAGAGTTACCTTTCCTCCGTTATAAGCCTGAGGAGCAATTGTAATTTTAGCTTTGCTGATATCAGTTTCCTTAGTGATGAGACGATAAGTAGTGCTGAGAGTAGCTTCTGTTTCTCCGGCTACTTTGTAATCTCCCATTCCCTTTACGGTAAGACGGATTTCATCTCCTGCCTTAGGAAGTGTACTTCCGATTGCTTCATAGGTTACGCTTCCATCTTCCGCTTTTACAACTTTTTCGTAAGTAGCTTCTTTTGTATAGTCAGTACCTGCTTTAAGAGCTTTTCCGTCAGCATCGTATACCTTGAAGGATTTCTG
>JAFYWD010000066.1 GCA_017558205.1 Lachnospiraceae bacterium
AAGGATGACCAGATTATGGGAATTGTCACTCCTAAAATCAGTGATGCAGGTAATATCAAGGCCTTTGAGGCATTAATGGATTTTGTGGAATACAGAGAAAATCTGGCTCCGGGAAGTCTGAAGCTTTTACCTCTGATAGAAAAAGCAGAAGCGGTAACTAATGTTGACAGTATTGCGGGGGCCAGCGAAAGAAATATTGCCCTTTTATTTGGAGGAGAGGATTATCTTGACAGTGTTTCCGGAAAGAATAATTGTCCCAGACATTTATTTGATATGGTAAGGACCATTATTGTAATGGCGGCACGAAGTCATGGTCTGTTACCAATCGACACGCCCTTCCTGGATATTAAAAATGAAGAAGCATTTATGGCAGAAGAATTTCAATCCTGTGCCATGGGATATGCAGGGTGCTTAATTATTAACCCGATACAGCTTCCCTGGTGTAAAAAAATTTTCAGTCCCTCAGAGGAAGAGGTACAGCATGCCAAGGATATTATAGATACGGTGACCCGTATCAGGGCAGAGGGAGCAAATGAAGCCGTTATTAATGGAAAAATGATAGGTCCCCCTATGTATAAACGGGCCTTAAAGATTATGTCACTGGCTCAGCAGATTGAAGTATTTGAAGAAAAAGAGCGTATCAGAAAATTAGAGTTTGAAAAGAATAAAGATAAAGTATAGGGTAAAGTATGGCAGAAAACAAAAGGAATCAAATGGATTTAAATCAGCGACTGGAAAATGTACACGGGGAGCAGAGAAAAGAAAAGCAGCATAATGTAGGAAAGCTGACTGCCTGGGAAAGAATTAATCTTTTGCTGGATGAGGGAAGCTTTGTAGAGACAAATGTATATTTGGAGCATCGCTGTAATTATTTCGGAATGGATAAGAAAAAGCAGGAAGGTGACGGTGTAATTGCCGGTATCGGTCGTGTGAACGGAAGATGTGTCTGTGTTTATGCCCAGGATTTTACTGTATTTGGCGGCTCCATCGGAAAGATGAATGCTAAAAAAATTTCGGATATCCAGTCCAAGGCTTTGAAGATGAGAGTTCCTATTATAGGTTTATTTGATTCCGGCGGAGCCAGAGTGCAGGAGGGAATCCAGGGATTATCCGGTCACGGTAATATTTTTTATAATAATGTACAGGCTTCCGGAAGAATTCCCCAAATTTCTGCTATTATGGGGAACTGTGCAGGAGGGGCCTCTTATTCCCCTGCCTTAACAGATTTTATTCTTATGGTAGAGGGCACCAGTAATATGTTCATTACCGGTCCCAAGGTAGTAAAGGAAGCCATTGGTCAGGTGGTAAGTATGGAGGAGCTGGGAGGTACCCAGATTCATTCCACCATGAGTGGTATGGCAGATCTTGTTGCCAATACGGAAAAGGAATGTATTCAATTAATTAAAAAGCTGTTATCTTATTTGCCGGATCATTATTTGGGAAATCCTCCTAAGGAAATTAAGGTTTTCCACAAAAAAGAAAAAAACAGTATTATCGAAAATATTATTCCGGAATCTAATAAAACAACCTTTAATACAAAAGAAGTAATAGACTGTATTATAGATGAAGGCAGTGGCATGGAAATCAAGGAGAAGCATGCTCCCAATATGATTACCATGCTGGCCAGAATCGGAGGATATCCGGTAGGAATTGTTGCTAATCAGTCCAAGGTAAAGGCCGGCTGTATTGATATTGATGCAGCGGATAAGGCGGCTTCTTTTATAAGAATTTGTGACAGCTTCAATATTCCATTAATAAATCTGGTAGATGTTTCAGGTTTTTATCCGGGAAAGGAGCAGGAGCAGAGGGGAATTATTCGTCATGGCGCCAAGATGCTGTTTGCCTATAGTGAGGCTACGGTATTAAAGATTACCGTAGTTTTAAGAAAAGCTTATGGTGGATCTTATCTTGCTATGTGCAGCAAGGAGCTGGGAGCTGATATGGTATATGCCTGGCCCAAGGCAGAAATTGCGGTGATGAGTGCTCCGGCTGCTGTGGATGTGCTTTATACAGGTTATTCACCGGAAGAAAAAGAAACCTATAAGGAGGAGTATAAGGATAATTTTATGACTCCCTTTGAGGCGGCTCATAATGGCTATGTAGATGAGGTGATCTATCCTTCAGCAACAAGAGGAAAGATTATTAATATTTTGTCTCATTATGCAAATAAGGAAATTAATCAGCAGAAATTACCCCATAAAAATATTCCGTTATAAATATAATAAAAAAAGTGGTTAATCTAAACCACTTTTTTTATTACTGAATTAATCCATTTTTCATTAAAGGGAAGAAAAATATTGGCCACCGGTCCTACTAAAAATGCACAGATCAAAGTTCCGATTCCAAAAGTACCTCCCAAAAAGAAGCCCACGGCAATAAAGGAAAAATCAACAATCATACGGATAATGCCAAAGTTCTTCTTTAATTTATCGCTGATACAGATACCTACCAGGTCATTAGGACCGGTACCTGCATCTGATTTCATAACGATGGTCATACCAAAGGCTAAAATGATACAGCCAATTCCATTTACAATAATTTTAGCAAACAAGGAATTGATATTTTCAAAGGGTGCTGTTAAAAGAGCTGTAAAAATATCAATGATAGGTCCACCGAAGATCATACAAAGAACGGTACCTATTTTGATATAGCTTTTGTCTACCACTAAAAGTATTAAAATAATAATAAAGCTGATAGCTACATGAGTATTACCATGAGTGTGTATTGGCCAGCCGTCAATGAGAGATGTGGTGTTAAATAATCCCTGTACAAATACATTAAAGGGATCGGCACCTAGATTAGCCAATAGGAACAGGGTAACACCTAAGTGGGCAATGCTTAATCCTATAAACAGGATAATTACACGCAGTAAGGTTTCTTTCAACGAACGTTTCATTCTATGTAATTCCTTTTCATATATATTTTTTTATTAGGACCAAAGGAGTCTTGAGCCGGCAGGACGCTGTTTAAAAGCAAGATACTGGGGAAGCTGAGGACAGAATACAACGGACTTAAAGCCATAAATATATTGACCATCCCTTTCTTCTATTCTTACTAAAACTCCCTCTAAACGAATGTGGAAGGTATAGTCATCAAAGGTTGCCACGATGGCTTCACCCCTTGATATACCCTCTACCGGTTTTCTGGAAACTAATGCAAAGCCTGAATGGCTGATATCCTTTACCATTACGGAGGTCATACCATCCCTGTTAGTTCTGGCATAGACACCAATAAATACACGGAAGGAATCACGACGATTAGTCTTAATACCATCGGTAGAAAATACCTTTAAAATATAATTACCCTTTAAATAAACTACTCGTACATTTTTCCACATAAAAGGAGCAGCCTGTTCCAGACCATACTCTAAATCGATGATAACGCCGTTAAAGTTAAGTACATGGTCACCCTCATAATCAAGACTGATTATTGCAGCAGTTTCATCTAAATGGCGCACGATATGTGTGGTAATATTCAGCTGTTTATTATCTTTATAAATATGAAGCATCAATGGTGTGTCAGGAGCAATCTCTATAAAGTTCATAATATAACCTTTTCCTTAAAGTAATAAAATATGTGCAATAATTATAATACACTATGATAATAATAGCATATAATAGTGAACATAAACAATAAAAAAAAACTAAAGAATAAAAATAAAAAAGCAGCCTGAGCTTTAATCAATAAATTCTCAGGCTGCATTCCTTTGCTTATTTAGTAAATATTAGCGAATCAAACGAATATTTAGATTTTTATTTCTTTTTTTAACCAGTCAAGAGCTTCTTCTACAGTTGCAAAATGACCTTCTGTAACACCGGTATTGGAGCGTTCGGTATTCTTCTGGGCCTGTACCTTAAGCATAAGAGATTTACCCTCAGCGAAAGCAAAGGCCTTACAGCCTGCTTCCACAAATTTTTTAGTCATGGTTACCAGTTCTCCACCTTCGGCAGGAGTTACGGGACTCATCTGAGAGCAGTCTGCAATATAAGCCCATCCGGTAGCCTTCCATGCTTTTGCATTAGATAAAACGGTTTCGGTTAACCATTTTAACTCGTCAACATTTGTCTTACCTACACCGGCAGAAAGAACGATTCTTCTTCCGGGAATAGTATCTACGCTTTGTACACCATTTTTCTTAACCATAATTATAATCTCCTTTTCTATAATACTTAAATCCCGTGATTTGAAGGTCAAAAGCCTTTATAATAGCTTTTGCCCCTGCCATCATACAATTAGTTTAAAATAATTATATTACAGGAAAAAATAATTGTCAATTTATATAAATAAAACA
Organism: Lachnospiraceae bacterium; assembly: GCA_017558205.1. Taxonomy (GTDB): domain Bacteria; phylum Bacillota; class Clostridia; order Lachnospirales; family Lachnospiraceae; genus SFDP01. Next base: position 4,292 of record JAFYWD010000066.1, read on the forward strand.
AAGTGTAGATACAATTAAAAAAATATGCTAATAAAACAAGAAGATATAAAGGATGTACAATACCCAAATGGAGAAGAGGGCAGCTTATAACAAGCCACCCTCTTTAAAGGTTTATAGATTAAAGGTTAAGAAAAATGCTTATTAACCGAAGTATCTAGCAAGTAAGCCTTCAAAAGCTTTACCATGTCTAGCTTCGTCTCTAGCCATTTCATGAACTGTGTCATGGATAGCATCTAAGTTAGCTGCTTTAGCACGTTTTGCAAGGTCAAATTTACCTGCTGTAGCACCGTTTTCAGCTTCAACTCTCATTTCAAGATTCTTCTTTGTAGAATCTGTTACAACTTCTCCTAATAATTCAGCAAATTTTGCTGCATGTTCTGCTTCTTCCCAAGCAGCTTTTTCCCAGTATAAACCGATTTCAGGATATCCTTCTCTGTGAGCTACTCTACCCATAGCAAGGTACATACCTACTTCAGTACATTCTCCCATGAAGTTCGCTCTTAAATCTTCGATGATATCTTCGCTACATCCCTGAGCAACACCTACAACGTGCTCCGCAGCCCATTCTCTTGTACCTGTCTGGATAACAAATTTATCAGCAGGAACATTACACTGAGGACATTTTTCAGGAGCTGTTTCTCCTTCATGAACATAACCACAAACTGAACATACAAATTTCATATTACTTTTCTCCTTCTCATGAATAATTTTTTTTTACAAATGTATTGTAACACAAAGTGTCCAAAAAATCTCTAGTTTTTTTGCAAAATAATATTTTTTTATGAAATATCAACAAAAATAGAAATTATGAATTATTTTTTAGACAATTTGAGCACTTACCATAAAACTGTGCAGAGTGACTTAAAATCTGACCACCAAAGCCTTTTCCGGCATGATCATTAAAGCTTTCCATAATTGGAATATTTAAATCCTCTACGCTGCCGCATTCCTGGCAGATAAAATGATAATGGGGGTGGATGGCAGCATCAAAACGATCTACTCCATCACCTACTCGTAATCTTAATAATTCTCCCATGTCGGACAATAAAGTTAAGTTACGATATACTGTACCTAGACTAATATTAGGAAATTCTTGACGTACATTCATATAAACTTCATCAGCTGTAGGATGATCCAAACGTGTCATTACAAATTCCTTAATAGCCTCACGTTGTCTGCTGTACTTAAGTGCCATTTATTCTCCTTTCAAATTAGTAATGATTACTGATACCATTACTATATCATAAAAATATTATTTGTCAACACCAATTTTCAAAAAAAGTTTAATTTTTTTTAACAATATTATATTAACAGTTTTATTTCTTAATTGTAAACTTGTGGTAGAATAAAATAGTAAAAAAAGCGACAGAAAAGTGAATACTGTAGTATTAGAAATATATTAGGAATTAAGCATTAGGGAGGAGCCATGACTTTTAAAACAAAATTATGGGTAATGTTTGTAACAATTATAACTTTACCGGTAATATTGACTGCTGTAACCTTTTGGGTATTAAGCTTTCGTTTGATTCAAAGAGAGGGTATGAATTATGGGATTGAGGTAGAGAATTATTCTATGTGGTCAGATTCCTTAACCTCCTTTGAGGAATTGACGGATGATGTTTTTTACCGGCTGCAGATACAGGTAGGGATAGATTCTGCCAGATTTTTAGATAAGCAGTATTTAAAGCAGGTAAATGATGGTTTGGAGGGAACATCTTCTTATATTATAGTAAGAAAGGGTAAAGGAATTTATTTTTCGGGTAATGAAGAGGCAACAAATAAAATCATGCATCGATTACCGGAATACGGCAGCATACATGAAGGTATCAATGCCGGTTATTATTATAGTGATATGGAAAAGCTGGTGAAACAGATTGATTTTGTTTTTCCGGATCAGGATGAAGGAAGTATTTTCATTGTAACAAAGGTCAATAGTGTTATTTCCAAGGATTTATTGTCCTATCTGTCTATTTTTATTGTAAGTATCCTTACGTTGACAGCCTTATTATTAACACAGTGGATAAGAAAGCAGCTGTTTTTACCTCTCAGGGAGTTGAATATTGCCATGCATCATATTGCCGGCGGTAATTTTGATTATGTTTTGCTTGCTGCCAATAATGCCAAGGATGAAATGTCCCAGTTATATAACAGCTATGAAGATATGAGGCTTAAGCTGAAAGAGTCTACGGAAGAGATGATGGAAAAGGAAAAGCAGAATAAAGAGCTGGTAAGTAATATTTCCCATGATCTTAAAACACCCATTACTTCTATTAAAGGTTATGTGGAAGGAATCATAGATGGTGTAGCAGATACTCCGGAGAAAAGGGACCGGTATATCAAGACCATTTATACCAAGGCCTGCGACATGGACCGTTTAATCAGTGAACTAACCTTCTATTCCGGGATTGATTCCAACAGAATTCCTTATCATTTTCATAGAATAAATGTAACGGATTATTTTAATGATTGTGTGGAGGATGTGGGCTTAGAGCTGGAATCTGAAAATATACAGTTAAATTATACCAATTTATTAAATCCTGATACTATGATTATTGCAGATCCGGAGCAGATGAAAAAGGTTATCAACAATATCATAGGAAATAGTATAAAATATATGGATAAGGAAAAAGGAATTATAGATATCCGTCTGATAGAGGATAATGATTCCATAAGAATTGAAATTGAAGATAACGGAAAGGGAATTGCGGCAAAGGATCTGGGCAATATTTTTGAACGGTTTTACAGAACCGATGCTTCCAGAAACTCTGCCAGAGGCGGAAGTGGAATTGGCTTATCCATTGTAAAGAAGATTATTGAGGATCATGGAGGGTATATCTGGGCCACCAGTAAGGAGGGTGTAGGTACCTGCATGCATTTCGTAATAAGAAAACATAGTGATAATGAAACAGAAAGTGAGAGTATTAAGTATGAGTAAGATTTTAATTATTGAGGATGAAGTGGCTATTGCTGATTTGGAAAAGGATTATTTGGAATTAAGTGGTTTTAAGGTAGAGATGGAGCATACCGGAGACGGTGGCTTAAAAAGAGCTTTAAATGAAGATTTTAATCTTGTGGTTTTAGATTTAATGCTACCCGGCATCGATGGCTTTGAGGTATGTAAAAAAATCAGGGAAAATAAAGATATCCCGGTTATCATGGTTTCAGCGAAAAAGGATGATATAGATAAAATACACGGTCTTGGTCTGGGAGCAGACGATTATATGACAAAGCCCTTCAGTCCTAGCGAGCTGGTGGCCAGAGTAAAGGCTCATCTTGCCAGATATGAGCGTCTTGTGAATACCAATACCAGAACAAATGATATCATAGAGATTCGCGGAATTCGAATTGATAAAACTGCCAGAAGAGTTTATATTGATGGAGAAGAGAAGAATTTTACCACCAAGGAATTTGATCTTTTAACCTTTCTGGCAGAAAATCCTAATCATGTATATACCAAGGAAGAATTATTCCGGGAAATCTGGGATATGGATTCTGTCGGAGATATTGCTACGGTAACAGTTCATATTAAGAAAATCAGGGAAAAAATCGAGGTAGGAGCTTCCAAGCCCCAGTATATAGAAACCATCTGGGGTGTAGGGTATCGGTTTAAGGTGTA
>JAFYWD010000067.1 GCA_017558205.1 Lachnospiraceae bacterium
CCTTCTGAAAAGGGAAATGCTTTAGAAAAAATCGCAGTAAAGGAAGTAGAAGAAGCATTAAAGGAAAATCAGATTAAGGATGCCTGGCTGGCACTTTTAAAGGATTTGAATGTTTGTTCCCAAAAAGGACTGGTGGAAATGTTTGATGCCTCCATCGGTGCCGGAACCGTAGTAATGCCTTATGGTGGAAAATATCAGCTTTCAGAAATTCAGACAATGGTAGCTAAGCTTCCTGTATTAAAGGGGAAAACAGATACCGTTACCATGATGAGCTATGGTTTTGAACCTTATGTTTCCAGCTGGAGTCCTTATCACGGAGCTATTTATGCCATTACGGAATCTATGGCTAAGATCGTTGCTGCCGGAGGTGACTACAGTAAGATCAGATTTACCTTCCAGGAATACTTCCGTCGCATGACAGAGGATAAGAGCCGTTGGAGTCAGCCTTTTGCAGCTCTGTTAGGTGCCTTTGATGCCCAGATTGGATTTGGTCTTCCTTCTATTGGAGGAAAAGACAGTATGTCAGGTACCTTCCAGAATATTGATGTACCTCCCACGTTAGTTTCCTTTGCAGTAGATGTGGCAAAGCAGCAGGATGTTGTGACTCCGGAATTAAAAGCAGCAGGTAACCAGCTGGTAATGTTTGAATTGGAAACAGATGATTTCCATGTACCCGTATATGCCAAGGTAATGGAAATGTATGATGAAATTCATCGTTTAATGCAGGAAGGAATTATTTGTTCTGCTTATGCCATGGATACAAAGGGGGCAGCGGCAGCAATCAGTAAAATGGCCTTTGGTAACCGTTTGGGTGTAGAGATTGACGATGAAGTAGAAATTCGTGATTTATTTAAGAATGGATTGGGCGGCATTGTGGCAGAAGTTGATGCCGACAGAATCCAGCATATAGATGTGGAATATACAGTGTTAGGTACGGTAATTAAGGCAGAGGAATTCCGTGTGAAGGATCAGGTAATTACCATGGAGGAAGCTTTAAATAGCTGGAAGGGTACCTTAGAACATGTATTCCCTACCAAAGGAGATAAAACAACAGAGGCAGTAAATACTCCTATTTATAATGCAGGAGATATTTATGTATGCAAGAATAAAATTGCAAAGCCTAATGTATTTATTCCTGTATTCCCCGGTACCAACTGTGAATACGACAGTACCAAAGCCTTTGAAAGAGCAGGAGCTTCTGTTGTTACAAGAGTATTTAAGAATCTTACGGCTTCAGATATCAGGGAATCTGTAGAGATTTTTGAACAGGAAATAGAAAACGCCCAGATTATCATGTTCCCGGGTGGATTCTCCGCCGGTGATGAACCTGATGGAAGTGCCAAATTCTTTGCTACGGCCTTCCAGAATGCAAAAATTAAGGAAGCAGTAACAAAATTATTGGAGGAACGTGACGGACTTTGTCTGGGAATCTGTAACGGATTCCAGGCTCTGATTAAGTTGGGATTGGTACCCTACGGAAAAATTGTAGGGCAGAAGGAGGATTCTCCTACTTTGACCTACAATACTATCAACCGTCATATTTCCAAAATGGTATATACAAAAGTAGTTTCCAATAAATCTCCCTGGCTTGCATTAGCAGAGACAGGAAAAACCTATGTAAATCCTGCTTCCCATGGAGAAGGAAGATTTGTTGCCAATGAGGAATGGCTGAACCGTCTCTTTGAAAACGGACAGGTAGCTACCCAGTATTGTGATCCTGAGGGAAGAATTTCCATGGATGAAGAGTGGAATGTAAACGGCTCTTATCTTGCTATCGAAGGAATTACCTCTCCTGACGGAAGATGTTTAGGAAAGATGGCCCATTCCGAAAGACGTGATCATGGTGTAGCCGTAAATATTTACGGAGAACAGGATCTTAAGATCTTTGAGGCCGGCGTGAAATATTTTAGATAGGAATCCATCAAGTATCCCAAGGCACTCCAAATTATCCTGAAAAGGAAAAGGGATAGTCCGGAGAACAGACTAATGAGATAAAAATCAGACCTTGTAGAGAGAATACAATCTTTCTATGAGGTCTTTTTTGTACAATAAGACCTTGAAAATAGAGGGTTAGTAATAGACTACTTACATGCATAAATGATTGCACTTAATTACCATTGAATTTGTTTTGCCTGTAGAATATAATAAAAGTGCTCATGGAGGAAAAGTTATGGAATATTTAACATCCAATGAAATAGCAATAAAAGGGGATATTTCTACTCGTAGGGTTAAAAAATTGTGTAGTGAAGGGAGAGTAATAGGTGTAGTTCAAAAAGGTAATTTGTGGCTTATTCCCAATACTACATTAAAACTCGAAGAGTTCCGAAGGGACAGAAAAGGGAAGTATGATGCTATGAAAAAGTTTCATCTGATAAAAAGGAGGTTGTTCTTGTGGCAATCCATAATAAATCTCATAATAATCATGCACTTATGTCACTCAACAAGATGCGTAAGGATGATAGTTTAAAACATAAATCCGCATCTGATTTTGAAGTCCCGAATGAAATAAAACTTCACCATAGAATTATGGATTGTTATGATTTTCTCAAGCAATTGCCTGATAATTCAATCCAATTAATATGTATTGACCCACCATATAATCTAGAACTTGCAGGATGGGACATATATGACGATTATATAGAATGGGCATCAAAATGGATAGACGAATCGTACAGAGTGTTGTCGGATAATGGAAGTATGGTGATTTTTGGCGGCATACAATTTAGGGATGTTAAATCTGGTGATTTGCTTGATATTATACAGTATGTGAGAAAAAATACTAAATTCAAACTTATAAATACAATCATATGGCATTATAAAAATGGGATGTCAGCACATCGCTTTTTTGCTAATAGGCATGAAGAAGCTATCTGGTTAACAAAAACTAATGATTATTATTTTGATTTAGATTCGGTCAGAGTACCATATTCAGAAAAGGATTTGGAGATTGCATTAAAGGATAAAAGATTAAATCCTGAAAATACAAGAAAAGGAAAAAATCCAACAAATGTTTGGGAGATTGGTCGATTAAATGGAAATAGTAAAGAACGTGTGGGACATCCAACACAGAAACCTGTTCAGATAATTGAACGCTTTGTAAAAGCCTTATCTTATCCGGGTTCTATCGTTTTGGATTTTTTTGCAGGAAGCGGTACAGTAGGAAGGGTATGTATAAATGAAGGAAGGCACTGTTTGATGTGTGATAGTGATAGAAAATCTCGGGAATATTTTGACAAGCATCTTACGCTAATGAGAGGTTTGGGTCAAAATGCAAATTATAGAGCAGTTGAGAATATTGATGAATTTTTTGAATAAAATACAAATGGAGCATAAGCAAATGAAAAAAGGACAATCAAACAGATTATCAGAGCAACAAATTGTAGGTCAGGGACCAATTTCAATTTTTCATGAAGATGCACAGGTGCATGATAAAGAAGTGTTTAATACGTCAACGGTTGTTATGGAAATGCTTGCAAAAGAATTTCCAATGTTAACTTTTCGTTATAGAAAAGATCTTACTAAAAAGGAGATTAATGAAGCACTGAAGAAGGTTGATAGTTACTTAGGACAAACATTATTCGTAGAAAATGCTAGAATTATACCAGATGGTGGTTTGATTGAGGTAAAGGATGATAATGGAAATTGGAGAGTAGTTGTTGTTTCAGAAGCAAAACATCAAGGAAAAGATATTGAAAATATACAAAAGGGTGTTCTTGTTGGAAAGAATAAGAATCAAGACACTATGGTTGCCGGAAATGCAATTGAAAGAGCACATAAGAACATTAGTGAGATTGCTAATTTTATGCTTGCTGAATGTTATTTTCCGTATATTCTGTTCCTTGAAGGTTCAAATTTCCTAACACAAAATGTAAAGGTGACCAGACCAGATGGACGGGAAGTTACATTGACATATAATACGGGTGATTTGAATAGACTTGACCGATTAACAGCTTCAAATTATGGAATGCCTATTAATACAAATTTGTGCGAAAATAAATTTGTTAAATGTAATGGTGCAACTATTATGTTGCAAGCAGCTTCAATTTATACAAAGGGTGAAGGTGGGCATTGGAATGATGAAGATATGATGGAAGTCATGCTGGATGTTGCAAGGACATCATTGAAAATGCTTGGAAAGGATTTGTTTTCTCAGATTACAAAGAAATAAGGAACTGATATGAAAAAAAGAATAGTTGATCATGCCCTTTTGGATAATGCTAAAGTCAATAAAAAAGATGAGTTTTACACGCAGTTAATTGATATTGAGAAGGAAATGATTCATTATACAAAACATTTTAGAAACAAAATTGTATATTGCAATTGTGATAATCCGGAGATTTCTAATTTCTGGAAATACTTTTACGACCATTTTAGAGAATTAGGATTAAGAGAATTATATGCCACATTTTATGGTAAGGGAGCTAGTTTTTATCGATATGACGGTGAAAATGTGGTGATTACCCAACTTCATGGAAATGGAGATTTTCGTAGCAACGAATGTATTCAGATATTGGAGCACAGTGATATAGTTGTGACTAATCCACCATTCTCCCTATTTCGAGAATATATAAGCCAATTAGATAGTTATAATAAGGATTTTCTTATTATTAGCAATATCAATGCAATTACATATAAAGAAGTGTTTCCATTAATTCAAGCTAATAAAGTATGGTTGGGGGTTTGCTTTGGACGAGGTATCTCCGGGTTTATAGTTCCTGATAGTTACGAATTATACGGTACAGAGACTATGGTAAATGAAAATGGAGACAGAATTATTTCGCCTAATAATTGTATGTGGTTAACATCTTTAGATAATGAAAAAAGGCATCAGCCTATTGAACTTGTAAAAAAGTATGAAGGTAATGAAGATGCATATCCATTTTATGATAATTATAACGGAATAAACGTTAATAAGACACAGGATATTCCGGCTGATTACATGGGGGTAATGGGAGTACCTATTACCTTTTTAAATAAATACGACCCAGAACAGTTTGAAATTATTAAATTTAGAAAGGGCGATGATGATAAGGACTTACGAGTGAATGGAAAAGCCCCCTATTTCCGTATTCTTATTAAGCGAAAAATAGCATAAAAACAAATTAGGTAGTATGAAATGAGGTAGTACGAAATTACTTAAATTTCATGACTACCTTTTTGAATGTTTGAGTAGATGCTACAAGACTATAGCATGCGTATTAATATTTTGCTAACCTTTCCAGTGAGCCTTTTACATAGGCTTCATTTATATCAGTTCCGATGAAGCGTCTATTATTTTTTAAAGCCGCTTCACCGGTTGTTGCAACACCCATAAAGGGGTCAAAAACGATATCGTTTGGATTTGATGCAATCATAAGTAAATGTTCGATAAGAGCAAGTGGTTTTTGCGTGGGATGTTTGGGAGAAGAAAGTTTTTCGGGATATGTGCAGGATGGACATTCAAAGAAATTATGCATTTGAGATTGAGTGGTAAAATTCCATGTGTGGCCTTTGTTCCATAAGCAAATGACGAGTTCACAACTATTTAAAAAACTATTTTTGTAAACACTATCTGTTGGAGTTGTTTTGTGCCATACGAATATTTGAAATGTGGAAAAAACTGGGTTAAAGGCATCATACCATTGACCTAGTAAGGAATAGCTGGTGAAAATAAATATGTTTCCGGTTAGTTTTAATATTCGTTTGAAAGGTTCTACATAATTTTGTGGAATAAGTGGAACATTGTCCCAAGAGGCAATATCGTTATGAATGGTTTTTCCGTTTTTGAGATGTATATTACCGCGAGAGAAAGGTGCTAGATTATAAGGTGGGTCGGTTAAAATTAAATCGATTGATGAGTTAGGTAATTTTCTCATAAAAGACAAGTTATCGTCATTAAATAATTTGTATTTTTTTGAATTGGTACTAAACAAATGGTCCTCCTTGATTGTAATAGATTTTTGGGGGAGAAATGAATATATGTGTACAAGAATATTAGCATTTGCTTGGGGGCTTGTCAATGGTGGGGGAGGGCAAATCTCTACAGTTTTCGCACTTAAAGACCGGGTCCCCTCACACACGAATTTTCGCGAAAATGAATAGGGGGACTCCCCGGAGCATCCGTAATATAGCAGAAAATGTAATATTATGAAATCAAAGAAAACCGTATGAAATGCAGTGGTGTGTAGTTCATACGGTTTTGCCACTTTGTTATGATTTTTAGAAATAATGGTTAGTGCGTTATTTGTTATGACCAAATACAGTAAATAGTGTACAAAATTTTAAAGATAGGGGAGAAAAGATATCAAATTCTGATGTCATCAGAATTTTTCATATATTATTTTAAATGTAATATGTTAGACTTTAGTTATCAATTGATGGAAAGAAAATAACCATGAAAATGAAGCTCTTCTTGGAGAAAAGATATTGCTTTGATTAAATAAAAGTTGACATACAGGAGAGAGAGAAAATGAATCAAAAAAGAAACTATCAAAAAGAAATGGAAAAAGTAATTATCGGATTTCAGGGAGAGAAGAAAAGTCTTCTGCTACACAGCTGTTGTGCCCCCTGTAATAGTGCGGTTTTAGAAAAGCTGCAGGAGATTTTTGAATTAACAGTATTTTACTATAATCCTAATATTACGGAAAAAGCAGAATATGAAAGAAGAATCATGGAACAAAGAAGACTTGTGGAGCATTTTAATCATTTACATCCTCAGTTTCCCATAGAGTTGCTGGAAGGAAATTATGAACCGGAGAAGTTTTTAACTATGTCAAAGGGCTTAGAGCTGGTACCGGAGGGAGGAGAAAGATGTTATGGCTGTTATGGACTTCGCTTGGAAGAAACTGCACGGATAGCGGCAGAGAAGGGCTTTGATTATTTTACTACCAGTCTTACCATTAGTCCTATGAAAAATGCAAACAAGCTTAATGAATTGGGAGAATTGATGGCAGAAAAGTATAAAGTCAGCTTCCTTCCCTCAGATTTTAAGAAAAAAGAGGGATATAAGAGAAGCATCCAGTTATCTGCAGAGCTTAATTTGTACCGGCAGGATTATTGTGGCTGTGGATTTTCTAAGGCAGAAAGTCTGAGGAGAAAGCAGTTAATGGAAGAAAAGTAAAGAAGAAAAAATAGACACGGTAGCCGAAACAGAGTTAGAAAATAATGAGATTAATGTTGATACAAAGAGAGTTTTGGAGGAAGGGGATGAATGGCCCCTGGAATTTCATTGTGGGGAAACTCAGTTATCAGAAGCGGAATATTATCATAAATTGCAAAATATCTTCGATGTAAATCAGGCCACCATCATAGAATTTCCATACGACTTAACGAAGGTAAAATCAAAACTGGTAGAATTCCTAAGGAGTGAAAAGGGGACGATAGAGGAGAAAGAAGAAGTATCACGTTTTTCTTGAGAGAGAAAGTAGAGTATGATAGAATAAAAAAATAACAATAGAAAAAATAAACAGAGTGAGAGGCCGAAATGAAAAAGATTTTAGACTTAATTTCAGAAGAGATGGCACTTGCCTTTGAAAAGGCAGGTTATAAAAAGGAGCTGGGAAGGGTTACGGTATCTAACAGACCGGACCTTTGTGAATATCAGTGTAACGGAGCTATGGCAGGAGCCAAGGAATATAAAAAGGCTCCTATTATGATTGCCAATAGTGTAGCAGAGGAATTAAAGGACAGTCCCGTATTTGAAAGTGTAGAGGCAGTCATGCCCGGATTTTTAAATTGTAAGGTAAGACCTTCCTTTTTGACTGCTTATATTCAAGGAATGAGAAAAGAGGAGAAATTCGGCGTAGAGGAGCCCAAGGAACCTTATACCATTATGGTAGATTACGGCGGACCTAATGTGGCAAAGCCTCTTCATGTAGGTCATTTACGCTCTGCCGTAATCGGAGAGAGTGTTAAGAGAATTTGCCGTTACATGGGTTATCCAACCATCGGAGATATTCATTTAGGAGACTGGGGTCTTCAGATGGGGCTCATTATTGCTGAATTAAGGGAAAGGAAGCCTGAGCTGGTATATTTTGAGGAAGATTATCAGGGCGAATACCCTAAGGAAGCTCCCTTTACCATAGGAGAGCTGGAAGAAATCTATCCCACTGCCAGCGGTAAGAGCAAAGTGGACTCTGTATTTAAGGAAAAAGCTATGGAGGATACCTTTAAGCTGCAAAGCGGTGTGAGAGGACACAGAGCCTTATGGGATCATATTATTGCCGTATCCGTAAGTGATATGAAGAAAATTTATGATGATCTTCAGGTGGAGTTTGATCTGTGGAAGGGAGAAAGTGATGTTCATGATCTGATTCCTGAAATGGTTTCCTATATGAAGGATGGTGGCTATGCCTATATTAGTGAGGGTGCGCTGGTAGTAGATGTAAAGGAAGAGACAGATACCAAGGAGGTTCCTCCCTGTATGATTTTAAAATCAGATGGTGCTTCCCTTTATAATACTACAGACTTAGCTACTATTATGGAAAGAACAAGAGAATATCATCCGGAAAGATTGATTTATCTTACCGATAAACGTCAGGAGCTGTATTTTGAGCAGGTATTCCGTTGTGCCAGAAAAACAAAGCTGGTAAAAGAAAATACCCAGCTGATTCACATTGGTTTTGGTACGGTAAACGGAAAAGACGGAAAGCCCTTTAAAACAAGAGAGGGCGGTGTAATGCGTTTGGAAAGACTGATTTCAGAAATTAAAGAGGAAATGTATCAGAAAATTATCAGCAACCGTGAGGTGGAGGAAGAAGAGGCAAGAAATACGGCAGCTATGGTAGCACTGGCAGCCATCAAATACGGAGATCTTTCTAATCAGGCCTCCAAGGATTATGTATTTGATGTGGAGCGTTTTACCTCCTTTGAAGGAGACACCGGCCCCTATATTTTATATACCATTGTTCGTATTAAGTCTATTTTGAATAAATATGTATCCCAGGGAAATACTGTTGCAGAAGATGCTCTCAGTGATGTTTCTTCTGAAAGTGAAAAGAACCTGGTAATGGAGCTGGCAAAATTTAATACCATGATGGAAAGCGCCTATGAAGAAACGGCACCTCACAAGATCTGTGCCTATATCTATGATCTTGCCAATGCCTTTAATAAATTTTATCATGAGACAAAAATTCTGACAGAGGAATCAGAGGAGAAAAAGGCAGGCTATATCGCATTGTTGAAATTATGCTGTGATATCCTGTTAACCTGCATTGATCTTCTTGGTTTTAATGCACCGGAACGTATGTAAAAGAAAACTGTTGCAGAGTTTGTTATAAAAGCATAAGTCTGCAGCAGTTTTTCAATAGAAGGAGACAGGTAATGGAAATTAAGAATTTAGAACCTAAAAGTGTATTTTATTATTTTGAAGAAATTTCAAAGATTCCCCATGGCTCAGGGAATACGAAGGCTATCAGTGACTATCTGGTAAGCTTTGCCAAAGACAAGAGGCTGGAGCATTATCAGGATGCACAGGGAAATGTTATTATTATAAAAGAAGCTACAGCAGGCTATGAGAAAAAAGAACCGGTAATGCTGCAGGGACATATGGATATGGTGGCAGTTAAGAAGCCGGAGAGCACTGTGGATTTAACGACAGACGGGCTGGTGTTAGAGGTAGAAGGAGATTGGTTATCGGCAAAGGATACCAGTCTGGGAGGAGATGACGGAATAGCAGTGGCCTATGAACTGGCATTATTGGCAGCAGGAGATTTCAACCATCCCAGATTAGAATGTATTTTTACGGTGGATGAAGAAATCGGTCTTTTGGGAGCGAAGGAAATTGATCTTTCTTGCTGTAAGGCAAAGAGGATGATTAATATTGATTCAGAGGAAGAGGGAATCTTCCTTACCGGTTGTGCCGGCGGTATGAGAGTAGATTGTCATTTGCCCATGGAGAGGACAGAGAACAGCGGTCATTTAGTAAAAGTAAAAATAGGTGGTCTTTTGGGAGGTCATTCCGGAGTGGAAATCCATAAGGAACGAGGAAATTCCAATACTCTTATGGGACGATTTCTGGCATTGGCAGCTGAAGAAACAGAGTGCTGTCTTTTAGAACTACAGGGAGGTCTGGCAGATAATGCCATTCCCAGAGAAACAAAGGCAAAGCTGATCGTAAAGGAAACAGCTAAAATTAAGGAAATAGCAGGAAGATTAGAGCAGGAGCTGAAAAAAGAGCTGGCAACTAAGGACCCCGGAGTTTATTGTCAAATTGAAATAGAGGAAGAGACTACCCTTTTATCAGTAACAAGGGACGATACAAAAAAAGCAGCCTGCCTTCTGTATTCCTTGCCTCAGGGAGTTCAGGCTATGAGTGCAGATGTGAAGGGACTGGTGGAAACCTCTCTTAATATGGGACTGTTATCCTTGAAAGAAGATGGTATCCATGCAGGCTTTTCCGTAAGGAGCTCCCTGGAAAGTGCTAAGTATGCTTTGGAGAAAAAATTATATCTGTTAACAAAAACACTGGGTGGTAATTGTACCACCTCAGGTGATTATCCGGGATGGGCTTACCGGGTAAATTCTCCCTTAAGAGAATTAATGCTGAAGGTATATAGAGAGCTTTATGGTAAGGAGCCTGTAGTAGAGGCCATTCATGCAGGATTGGAATGTGGTTTCTTTTTAGGGAAAATTCCTGAGCTTGATTGTGTATCCATGGGGCCTGATATGAAGGATATTCATACAACAGAAGAGAGAATGAGTATTTCTTCCGTAAAGAGAGTCTGGGAATATTTAGTCAAGGTTTTAGAGCAGGCATAAGGGTTGGAGGAGCGGCAAAATGAAAGATAGGGGAAATAAAGTCAGGGAATGGTTTCCGCTGATAATAATAACCGGTCTGGTGGCATTGGCGGTATTACGATTTGATTCTCTTTTAGCCATAATTTCTCAAGGCTTAGTTATGGTGAAGCCATTTTTAATCGGGGCATCATTGGCATTTGTGATTAACCTTCCCATGGAGTATATTGAAGATAAGCTGCTGGTAAAGCTTCCTCAGAAGCTGGAAAAAAGTAAGCGTACCTTAAGTATTATATTATCCCTGGTGTTTTTTTCGGCAATTATAGCCTTTGTGGTAATGACTGTCATCCCGCAGATGGCAAGAACACTGACCAGCCTGGGACAAAAAATCCCTGTATTTTTTGATAATCTTTTAGTGCAGGCGGAAATTCTGTTGGAGGATAATCCTCAGGCATTGGAGTATATCAAGAGCCTGGAATATAACAGAATTAATTGGGACTCTGTGATTGATAAGACGGTACAGTTTCTGAAAAATGGTGTAGGAAGTCTTCTGGCATCTACTGTTAACGTAGCAGGTAATGTGTTGGGTGGTTTGGTAAATGGAGTAATTGCCTTTATTTTTTCCATTTATATCTTAACACAGAAGGAAAAGCTGAAGGATCAGCTTGGGAGGATATTAAAAGCCTATGTAAAAGAGAAAAAAAGAGAGAGAATGAAATATATTGCTCTTTTACTTTACCGGAATTTTTCCCGCTTTCTCACAGGTCAGTGTATAGAAGCTGTAATTTTGGGTGTCTTATTTATTGTTGTGATGACCATATCCGGAATGCCCTATGCCTTTATGATCGGAGTATTAATCGGCTTTACAGCCTTAATTCCCATTGTGGGAGCCTTTATCGGCTGCTTTGTGGGAGCCTTTATGATTCTGGTAGAAGATCCTGTCAGAGCTATTGCTTTTCTTATTATGTTTTTGATTATTCAGCAGATTGAAGGAAATCTGATTTATCCCAAGGTAGTGGGTAACTCGGTAGGTCTTCCTTCTTTGTGGGTGTTATTGGCAGTAACATTGGGAAGCAGTATGTTTGGTGTCATTGGTATGCTGGTATTTATTCCTCTGTTTTCCACCGGTTATACTCTGTTAAAGGAAGACGTAAATAAAAAAAATAATGAAGGAGGAAAATAAGGTGATATTTAAATGTAAAAATTGCGGAGGAAATTCTGTCTATCATCCTGAGAAAAAAAGAATGTGGTGTCCTCATTGTGAAAGTGAAGACAGTGAAGAGCTGATAGAGTCCGGATCTATGGAAAACTGCAGTAACTGTGGAGCACCCTTAGAGGGAGTAAATGAGCATACGTCTGCTTTAAAATGTGGTCATTGCGGTTCTTATTTAATTTTGAAGGAGAGAGTAGAAGGAGAAAAAAGAGCCGATTTAATATTGCCTTTTGCCATTACAAAAGAACAGGCAGTAGCAAAATTAAAGGAAGAGTTTGGAAGAAGAATTTTTACTCCTGATACCTTTTTATCCCATGCCTCCTTGCAGCTGATGGAAGGAAGCTATGTACCTTTTTGGCTTTATAATTATTTATCTCGTGTGGATTATGAAGGAAGGGCAACCAGGGTAAGTGTTTCCCGAAGGGGAAATACGGAAATTACGGAGACCTCACATTACCATGTTGTAAGAAAGATGGAAATTCCCTTTCAGAGAATTCCGGTAGATGCTTCCACCAGAATGGCAGATGATGTTATGGATCTGATGGAGCCCTATGAATATGAGGCTTTACTTAATTTTGAAGAAAAATATATGTCCGGTTTTGAAGGAGAAGTATATAATTTCAGCTCCCAGGGAGGAGAAGAGCGGGCCAGACAAAAGGCTTCCAGAGACTCTGAGCAGTTTTTAAGCTCCACCATTGGTGGATATACAACCAATACAACCATACATAAAAATATTAATCTGGAAAAAGAAAAATCCAGCTTTGCCTTACTGCCGGTTTGGGTATATAAATATGATTTTCAGGGAAAAGAGTATTTATATCATGTAAATGGACAGACAGGAAAGGTTATCGGAAAAACGCCTACGGATAATAAAAAAGGATTGCTGTATTCAGCTACCGTAGGAGGACTGATTCTTATCGCCTGTCAATGTATTAACTGGATCACGGGGGTATTTTAAGATGAAAAAATATTTAAATTATTTTAAGATATGGTTTATAATCATAGGTATTTTGCTGGTAGCAGGAATAGGCTGTAAAATTTATACCAATAGCCTGAAGGTAGATTTTGTAAGAAAAAATACAGAAGCAGCTACGGAAGAAAGGGTATTTGATTATGCAGACAAAATGACCGCTGAAGAGGAAGAACTGTTAAGAAAGCAGATTGCCAAGGCAGAGAATAATATTGGCTGTGATATTATTGTGGTAACCTTGAATGAAACCCTGGAGAATTATGCAAAGTCCTATGAAGACAGTGTCGGATCGGTAGAGCCTTACCAATATACGATGGTATATGCAGATAATTTTTATGATGAAAATAAATTTGGATATGATCAGCCCTATGGCGACGGAGTTCTGTTGGTAGATAACTGGTTTCGTGAAAAGGATGGAAAAATCCACTCCTGGATGTGTACAACAGGAAGAGTAATGGACAGATATTCCTCTGCTATGATTGATGATACTCTATCTACGGCATTAGAGCAGGTAGATGAAAATCCTTACGGTGCTTATAGCATGTTTGTAAGTCTGGTGGAAAGTGAGATGACTCCCGGGGGACTGAAAGCACCTTTGATTCCCGGAGCATATGATTTATTGATGGCAGCTGTAGCCTCCCTTATTTTTTACCTGTTTAATCATGGCAGAAAAAAAGGAGCAAAAACAGTTTCCAAGGAAACCTATGTGGGAACGGGAAATGTGAGAATGATAGACAGACGTGATGTTTTCATAAATAAAACGGTAACCAAAAGAGTGATTCAGACACAGAGCTCTTCCGGGGGAGGAGGTGGCGGTGGGGCACACCGTTCTTCTTCGGGAAGAAGTCATGGTGGCGGAGGTCACAGCAGATAAGAGCACAAAAAAACGACTCGTTGACGGTACGAGTCGTTTTTTATATTATCTATTTTATTAAGCCAATTTATTAACAGCTTTTGCTAAACGAGAAACTTTTCTGGAAGCATTGTTAGCATGATAAACGCCTTTTGTAGCAGCCTTATCAATAACAGCAGTTGCTTCTAAAAGAGCAGCGTCAGCTGCAGCCTTATCATTTGCTTCAACAGCAGCAAAAACCTTTTTCATAGCAGTTTTAACACTGGATCTGATTGCTTTGTTTCTTTCAGCTTTAGTTCTGTTTACTAAAATTCTTTTTTTTGCAGATTTAATGTTAGCCAAGATTACACCTCCTAAATAGTAAGTATTGATTGTTAGTAAGTGTTACATCCAAGCCGGACACGGACGAATTGATGTAAACACGCGTATATTATTGTAGGGTAATTACCGTAATATGTCAATACATATTCTAAATAAAAATGGAAAAAATGATATATATAATAAAAAAAAGAGCTTGAAAATCGGTAACAATCCAAAAAGAATCAGCAGAAGGGGAAAAGAATATGTCATATTTTCAGATCAGAACAGATTTGGCATTGGAGGCAAGAGAATTTGTACAAGGAGCTAATGGTGCTTTACATGGAATTATTGTGGAAGAATATGTGAAAGAAGAGGGAGAGCTTCATGTAACCAAGGTACAGATTACCACAAAGAATGGAAGTAAAATTTTAGGAAAGCCCATGGGAACTTATATTACTCTGGAGATCCCCGGACTTTGTGAAGCGGGAGAAAATTCAGAGGTGTGTTTATTTCATAAAGAAATTGCCAAAGAAATCAGCAGTCATCTAAAAGATTTGTTGCCGGAGAGAAAAAAGAATATGAGTATTTTGATTGTAGGCTTGGGGAACAGGGAGGTCACAGCAGATGCCCTTGGGCCTCAGGTGGTAGAACAGCTTTTGGTAAACAGGCACATTATTAAGGAATATGGGGCTATGGGTTCAGAAGGGGAGGAGTTTCTGCTGATCAGTGCCATTGTCCCCGGAGTTATGGCCAAAACCGGAATGGAAAGTGCGGAGATTGTAAAAGGGATTGTAAAAGAAACCTTGCCTGATGTAGTGCTTGTGATTGATGCCTTGGCGGCCAGAAGCATCCGGCGATTAAACCGAACCATTCAATTATCCAATACAGGAATCCATCCCGGCTCCGGAGTAGGAAATCATAGGAATGCCATTGACAGTAAGAGTTTGAAAATTCCGGTAATTGCCATCGGTGTACCTACCGTTGTAGATGCGGCAACTATTGTATCTGATGCCATGGAAAAAATGTATAAGGAGCGAAAGGAGGCAGTTTTTTTACAGGCCAGGGAAAGTATGGTATTTGGAGAATTAAATAATATGTACGTGACACCGAAGGATATAGATATTACCATCAAGCGGGTAAGTCATACTTTGGCAGAGGCACTTAATCTTACGTTTTCAAGTCATAAGGACCAATAAAAACACATATACTTGTCTATGAGCAAAAATAGAACATTGTCAAAAACAGGAAGAATCTTGCTGCTTTTTCTTGCTGTGTCCTTTTTGGGAATTGCGGGAAAAGAATATAAGAAGGAAGAGGGCTGGCCCGTTGTTTTGAAAAATATGGTGAAAAATTTTACCCGTCAGCAGGTAATGTCAGGTCAGTTTATTTTACTGGAATTAATGACAGAGCAGCAAAATTCTTTTTTTTACCTTGAGAAGGAATTGGTAGGAGAAAGCTATTTTCCCTTGGGGATGGAGGCAGGAATTGTTATTCCTGATATGGAAGAATTAAAAAAAATGCAGGAAGAAAATCTGGTGGTACTGCAGGAGGAAAATAAGGAGGAAATATTTCTTACGGAAAGCGGAAGCTTTATTCCTGTTAAGGAAAAGCAGAATATTATTAACTGGGAAAAGTATGAGACAGAGGAGGAACTATTAAAAGGATTTTATACCTTGGATAATACGGCAGGAATTCCTGAAAATCTGTTTCAGGTAAAGGAATTAAGGGAATTGGATCTTTCTGTGGATAAAACAGCCGAAGGTCCTCATATTTTACTGTATCATACCCATTCCCAGGAGGCTTTTTCAGACAGCAGGCCGGGAGTAAAGGAGGATACTATTGTAGGAGCAGGTCAGGTCTTGACAGAATTATTGGAAGCCTATGGTTTTCAGGTAATGCATCATCAGGGAGAGTATGATGTGGAAAGCAGAGATTATGCCTATTCCAACAGTTTGCCTGAGATTACAAAGATTCTGGAGGAAAATCCACAGATTCAGGTAGTATTGGATTTACATAGAGATGCAGTGGCAGAAGAGACAAAGCTGGTAACCAAACTGGGAGATCAGCAGATCGCTAAGGTAATGTTTTTTAATGGATTAAGCTACAGTAGTCAGAAGGGTGAAATCAGTTATTTAAAAAATCCCTACTTAAAAGAAAACCTTGCCTTTTCTTTGCAGATGAAGGCTGCCTGTGATGAATATTATCCCGGTTTTGCCAGAAATATTTACCTGCGGGCTTATAGATATAATATGCATCTGCATCCAAAGACACTTTTGATTGAGCTGGGAGCACAGACAAATACCGTGGAAGAAATTAAAAATGCCCTGTATCCTCTGGCACATGCACTGAGTATGGTATTATCTAAAGAATAATTACGTCGGAAAGAATGTGCAGGGGGTACATTCTTTCTTTGTTCCTGTATTCTTTTGAAATAAATCATAATAAAATGCTGGAAAATAATCAGCTTTAAAGATATAATGGGAAAGAACATTTTTAATGAATAAAAGAAATTGAAACAGACAGATAATAAGAGAGAATGGGAGGAAAACATGTCAGGAATGGACCAAAGTAAAATACGAAATTTCTGCATCGTTGCACATATAGATCACGGAAAATCCACTTTGGCAGACCGTATTATTGAGCATACAGGCTTATTGACCAGCAGAGAAATGCAGGCACAGGTATTGGATAATATGGATCTGGAAAGAGAAAGAGGAATTACCATTAAGGCTCAGACGGTGCGTACCGTTTATAGGGCGAAGGATGGAGAGGAGTATATTTTTAACCTGATTGATACTCCGGGTCATGTAGACTTTAATTATGAGGTAAGCCGTGCACTGGCAGCCTGTGACGGAGCAATTCTGGTAGTAGATGCTGCCCAGGGAATTGAGGCTCAGACACTGGCTAACGTATATCTGGCACTGGATCATGATCTGGATGTTTTTCCTGTAATTAATAAGATAGATTTACCCAGTGCCGATCCGGACAGAGTAATAGAAGAAATTGAGGATGTTATCGGAATCGAAGCTCAGGATGCCCCCTTAATCAGTGCTAAAAACGGATTAAATATAGAACAGGTACTGGAAGCTATTGTAGAAAAAATTCCTGCACCCAAGGGAGATACGGCCAATCCGCTTCAGGCATTGATTTTTGATTCCCTGTATGATTCCTATAAGGGAGTAATTGTTTTCTGCCGTATTATGGAAGGAAGCGTTAAAAAGGGAACACCTATTAAGATGATGGCTACGGGAGCAACAGCAGATGTAGTTGAGGTTGGATATTTTGGAGCAGGTCAGTTTATTCCCTGTGAAGAATTAACGGCGGGTACGGTAGGATATATTACTGCCTCCATTAAAAATGTAAAGGATACAGCGGTGGGAGATACCATTACCAATGCCCAGAATCCTTGCAAAGAGCCTCTTCCCGGCTATAAAAAAGTAAATTCCATGGTATATTGCGGTATGTATCCGGCAGACGGAGCCAAGTATCCGGATTTAAGAGATGCCCTGGAAAAGCTGCAGTTAAATGACGCAGCGCTTCAATATGAGCCTGAAACCTCCATTGCCCTGGGATTTGGATTCCGCTGCGGATTTTTAGGACTTTTACATTTGGAAATTATTCAGGAGAGACTGGAAAGAGAATATAACCTGGATCTGGTAACTACAGCTCCCGGTGTTATTTATCGTGTTTATAAAAATAATGGAGAGATGATTGAGCTTACCAATCCTTCCAATTTACCGGATCCTACGGAAATAGATTATATGGAGGAGCCTATTGTAACAGCTGAAATCATGGTGAGAAGTGATTTCATCGGTTCCATTATGGGACTTTGTCAGGAACGAAGAGGAAGACATTTGGGAATGGAGTACATGGAAGAAACAAGAGCCGTGCTTCATTATGAGCTTCCTTTAAATGAAATTATTTATGACTTTTTTGATGCCTTAAAATCCAGATCAAAGGGCTATGCCTCCTTTGATTATGAAATTAAGGGATATGAGAGATCTGAGCTTGTAAAGCTGGATATTTTAATTAACAAAGAAGAGGTGGATGCCCTATCCTTTATTGTGCATAAGGAAAGTGCCTATGAAAGAGGAAGAAGGATGTGTGAAAAATTGAAGGAAGAAATTCCCAGACATCTGTTTGAAATTCCTATCCAGGCCGCCATCGGAGGCAAGGTAATTGCCAGAGAAACAGTAAAAGCCGTAAGAAAAGACGTATTAGCAAAATGCTACGGTGGAGATATTACAAGAAAGAAAAAGCTTCTGGAAAAACAGAAGGAAGGAAAGAAGAGAATGCGTCAGGTGGGTAATGTAGAAATTCCGCAGAAAGCATTTATGAGTGTTTTAAAATTAGATGAAAATTAGTACCATGGGGCTGCATTTCTTAAGGAATGCAGTCCTTCCTCATATAGGAACCAGGAAGAAGGAAATAATAATATTATGAAAGAAAGAAAAAAGCTAAGCCTATATCTCCATATTCCCTTTTGTGCTTCAAAATGTCATTATTGTGATTTTTTATCCGGACCGGATACGAAAGAGAATATAGAAAGATATGTGGAATTATTATGCAAGGAAATCCGGATAAAAGCAGAGCCCTTAAAGGCGGAAGAAAAAATAACAGATACTGTTTTTTTCGGCGGTGGTACCCCCTCTCTTTTAGAACCGGGACAAATGATAAAGATTATGAGTACCTTGAGAGAAGAATTTAGGATTCTTCCTGAGGCAGAGATTTCTTTGGAGCTAAATCCCGGAACTGTCTGTAAAGAGAAGTTAAAGACTTATCAACAGCTTGGGATCAACAGGTTAAGTATCGGACTGCAGTCAGCCAATAATGAGGAGTTAAAAAGACTGGGAAGAATCCATACCTATGAAGAATTTCTAAATACCTGGCAGGAGGTAAAAAGACTGGGTTTTTCCAATATTAATATTGATTTAATGTCCTCCTTACCGGGGCAGACCCTTGAGTCTTACAGAAATACGTTGGAAAAAATTATTAGTCTGAAGCCGGAGCATATTTCGGCCTATAGTCTGATTATTGAGGAAGGAACTAATTTTCACAACTGGTATGGGGAAGAAGGAGAGAAAACAAAAGAGCTGCCATCAGAGGAAACAGATCGTGAAATGTATTATCTGACAAAAACTATCTTAAGGGAAAATGGCTATGAACGATATGAAATTTCAAACTACTCCCTTACGACGCATGAATGCAGGCATAATATAGGATACTGGACCGGAAAGCCTTACTTGGGAATGGGGCTGGGAGCCTCTTCTTACAGAAATCAGGAGCGCTTTCAAAATGAAGGCCGGATGAAAGAATATGAAGATAAAATTCTTTTGGGAAAGGATCCCATAATGGAAAGAATCCCCTTGGAGCTGACAGAACGGATGCAGGAATTTATGTTTTTAGGTCTTCGAAGAATGAAGGGGATCTCAGAGAAGGACTTTTCAACAGAATTCGGAATATCCCTGGAGCAGGTTTATGGTGATAAGCTTAGAGCGTTGGAGAGTCAGCAGCTTTTGGCTTATGATCAGGGAAGATGGTATCTGACGGAAAGAGGAATTGATGTCAGTAACAGGGTGTTTGTAGAGTTTTGACATGATGAAACGAGTTGCCTGACAC
>JAFYWD010000068.1 GCA_017558205.1 Lachnospiraceae bacterium
GTTTGGTAAATATGACTATTACTGCATTCCTTGGCAAAAAGGGAAAAATCTCTTTCTGATAAAAGGCTGGAAGCCTTGGCATTTTTTGTAATTAGTGGAATAGAAGAGTTTTCTTTTATTTTATGAAGTAATGCTGTGGATGATTTTCGAAAGCCTAAAACTTTGGCATAAGGACAGTAATTATTAGCTTTATAATATTCCATTTCTTCCTTTCCCAGGTTAAGGAGAAGATGTAACAGACATCTTCTGATTCGTGTATGAGTGATTTCCTTACTTTTTAAAAGCTGACAAAAGCTGTCCCAATCTGTATAAGTGTTTACTTTGTTATAAATACGGGAGGCTAACTCACGATTGATATCAAGATATCCGAGAATAGATTCGGAAGTTTCTGTTAATAGTTTATAATGTAATAAAAGAGAGAAATCTTTAGGAAAAACAGGATGTAAGGAAAGGTACTCTTCTTTTTGTACAGTAAAAAAGGATTCCGGCAAAGTATTTTTTAAAGTGGAGAAGAGAAATTCCTGGCTGTTATGTAATAAGTCGGTCGTACTAATAGCATTACGAATCGCGGTGGCAGAGGAAAACAGCCCTTCTTTCGCCAGTGAGCTGTCATTATAATTATTATGGATTCTTTTTATGGGAATCGCCTTTATGGGACTGTGGAAATAATCAAGGGCACGATAATATTCCAGAGCCAGGATATTATTGGAACCGTGAAAACAGTTACTATCTATTTTAGGAAAGAAAGCTTGTAAGGCCATTGTTCTGGCAGTGGGATAGTTGTTACCTTCCTTTAAATAAGTCTTTAGAATCCTTTGATAGGAATCAGGTTCTTTATTGAGAAATAAAGCTGCTTCCTTCAGAGGATGAGCTTCGCCTGTTTCGCTTCCAAAGGACAGAAAATTACAGACTCCAAGCTTATGCAAAAGAGAGATAGCACCAAAGGCAAAGCCTTCTGCAGAGGCAGTAGAAAAAAGAGAAGGCAGCTCCAATACAAGATCGGCACCATTCATCAGAGCCTGGTGTGTCCGAAAATATTTGTCAAAGATGGCAGGCTCTCCCCGCTGGGTATAATCACCGCTCATGACGATAATAAGATAATCACAATCTGTGATTTTCTTGGTTTGTTCTATATGATAAAGATGTCCCTTGTGGAAGGGATTATATTCTGCAATAATTGCTGCAACCTTCATAGATCTTTCCTTTTCTGTTTTTGTAACCCGGATTACATTATTTCCGGTGATTTTAGATTAGAATTTAGTCATAGGCTTGTCAAGTAAAAAAGATGGCACTATTTTTGTGCATGATTTAATACAATTTTTTTTAGTTGAAATATTGTAACTTTTAGTTAAATTAGATATGATATATCCAGAATGATATTCATTATCAGTAACTATAAACGTAGCTGTTGCGGACAGTTGAAATAAGTATTTTTAACAGGAATCCGG
Organism: Lachnospiraceae bacterium; assembly: GCA_017558205.1. Taxonomy (GTDB): domain Bacteria; phylum Bacillota; class Clostridia; order Lachnospirales; family Lachnospiraceae; genus SFDP01. Next base: position 1,449 of record JAFYWD010000068.1, read on the forward strand.
GATAGCTTAGAGAGGTAAAATTAACAAAATCAGATAAGGTTTGGGAGGTTATTATGTCATACATTGACTTAGTTAAAGAAAAAGCCAGACAGGATATTAAAACCATTGTTCTTCCGGAGACAAATGACAGAAGAACTTTAATTGCTGCTGCTCATATTTTGGAGGAGGGACTTGCCAACATTGTAATGGTTGGTAACGAAGAAAAAATTATGGACGGTGCAGGATGGCTGGAAGTTGATCTTTCCGGTGTAAAGGTAATTGATCCTGCAAATACAGACAAGCTGGAAGAATATGTTACTCTTCTTTATGAAACAAGAAAATCGAAAGGAATGACCTTGGAGAAGGCAAGACAAATTCTGTTAAAGGATTATCTTACTTTTGGTATTATGATGGTAAAGGCTAATGATGCCGATGGTATGGTGGCAGGTGCCTGTCATGCAACTGCAGATGTATTAAGACCTTCTTTGCAGATTTTAAAAACAGCACCCGGTGTGAAGCTGGTTTCCGGTTTCTTTATTCTGGATGTGCCGGATTGTACTATGGGTGATAACGGAACCTTTTTATTTGCAGACTGTGGTTTGAATCAGGATCCCACAGCAGAGGAATTGGCTGCCATTGCTGACTCTTCCGCTAAAAGCTTTAAACAGCTTGTGGGCTCTAAGCCTATTGTGGCCATGCTCAGTCACTCAACCAAAGGTAGTGCAAAGCATCCACTGGTAGACAAAGTAGCAGAAGCTACAAGAATTGCTCATGAATTATATCCCGGACTTACCTTGGACGGAGAGCTTCAGGCGGATACCGCTTTAGTTCCTTCAGTAGGTAAATCCAAGGCTCCTGACAGTGAAGTGGCAGGAAAAGCCAATGTATTGATTTTCCCTAACCTGGACTGTGGTAATATCGGTTATAAGCTGGTACAAAGACTGGCAAAAGCAGAAGCCTACGGTCCCATGCTTCAGGGAATTGCCAAGCCTGTAAATGATCTTTCCAGAGGCTGTAGCTGGGAGGATATTGTAGGTGTAGTAGCATTAACTGCAGTACAGGCACAGCTGGTATAGGATGAAGATAGAAGATATATTTGAAAGGAGAATGTACAATGAATGTTTTAGTAATTAATTGCGGAAGTTCCTCATTAAAATTTCAGCTCATCGACTCTGCCGGTGAGAAGGTAATTGCAAAAGGTATTTGTGAAAGAATCGGAATTGAAGGAAGTCGTCTTGTATATACACCGGTAGCCATCGGAGGAAGCAAAACAATAATTGAAGAGGCAATGCCTGATCATACCAAGGCAGTTCAGATGGTACTGGATGCACTTTGTGACAGTAAAATCGGTGTGGTAAAAAGTCTGGAAGAAATCGGGGCAGTAGGACACAGATTGGTACATGGAGGAGAGAAGTTTGCTGCTTCTACTCTGATTACTGAGGAGGTAATCGAAGCCATTAAAGAGTGTAATGAATTAGCTCCCCTTCATAACCCTGCCAATTTAATTGGTATTGATGCCTGTCAGAAATTGATGCCCGGAGTTCCCATGGTAGGAGTTTTTGATACTGCTTTCCACCAGAGTATGCCTGAAAAAGCTTATTTATACGGAATTCCTTATGAATATTATAAAAAATATAAGATTCGTCGTTATGGTTTCCATGGTACAAGCCATAATTATGTTTCCCATAAAGCTTCTGAGATGATTGGAAAGCCTTACGAAGAAAGTAAAATTATTGTTTGTCATTTAGGAAACGGTGCTTCCATCTCAGCCGTTCGTAACGGAAAATGTGTAGATACCTCTATGGGTCTTACACCGCTGGAAGGATTGATTATGGGAACAAGATGTGGTGATATGGATCCTGCCATTATTGAATTTATTGCCCATAAGGAAGGAAAGTCCATTGATGAAATTATGGAAATCCTGAATAAAAAATCCGGTGTTCTTGGAATATCTGATGGTTTCTCTTCTGATTTCAGAGATATAGAAGATGCTTATTTGGAAGAAGATGATGTTGTTGGAAAAAGATGCTTAGAAGCATTTTCCTATCGTGTAGCTAAGTATATCGGTGCTTACATGGTAGCCATGGATGGCGTTGATGCCATCTGCTTTACAGCAGGTGTAGGCGAGAACAGTCCTATTATCCGTAATATCATTTGTGATAATTATTTACAGTTTTTAGGAATTGAACTTGATCAGGAATTAAATAATAAGAGAGGCCAGGATCTGATTATTTCTACCAACGAAAAAGGTCCTAAAATTTTAGTAATTCCTACTGATGAAGAATTGATGATTGCAAGAGACACTTCTGCTCTTGTTAAATAGATTTAAAGAATGATTATTTTACCCCGTAGCTTGCTGCGGGGTTCTTGCCTTGATAAGAAAGGAGTCAATATGAATTTAACAGAAGTATTTCAGCAGGAAGGAAAAAGAATTAGCTTAAGTATTCCTTTGGATGAACAAATAAAGTTTGAAAAAAAATGGAAGGATACTCCCTTAATTACCTTGAAGTTTTCCAACCTGGAAAAGGGAAAGGTTCTTATGGAGGGAAAAGGTGAGGTACAATTTTTTGCTGCCTGTGACAGATGCCTTGCTGATAAAGTAGAGACAGTTTCTCTTGACTTTGAGAGAGAACTTTTTTCACCGGATATTTCTATTGATGAAGATACCAGAGAGGAGCAGTATTATTTAAACGGATATGATCTGGAGATACCTTTGCTGCTTCAGGAAGTACTGCATATGTACTGGCCAACTAAGATTTTATGTAAAGAGGACTGTAAAGGAATCTGTAAAAAATGTGGTCAGGACCTGAATGTTGCTGCCTGTCAGTGTGATGATTTTGTTCCTGATGTGCGATTTGCAAATTTAATGGATCTATTTAACAATAGTAAGTAAAAATGTATTGACAAACCTTGTTGTAATATGTATAATACTCAAGTGTGGTTATGAATTTTCACATAACCTTTCAAAACGATTTCAAGGAAATGAGTGATCATCTCCTTCAAATAGAATTGTTGTAAGGAGGTGTAACGATGTCTATTTGTCCAAAGAATAAATCTTCCAGATCAAGAAGAGATAAAAGAAGAGCAAACTGGAAAATGAGTGCTCCCACATTAGTAAAATGCAGCAAGTGTGGTGCTTTAATGATGCCTCATAGAGTTTGTAAGAAATGCGGATCCTACAACAAAAAAGAGATCATTGCAGTTGATTAATTAAAAAGAATTAAGTAAAATCAAGGACTTGAAGTATTCAGGTCCTTATTTTTTTGCTCCGATTTCTTTTAAGGTGGATTATTTTACATAATTTTTACATAATTATGCTTGAAAAACGATTGTTTGTGTATATTTATTCTTGTTTCTATTATATAATAGGGGTTAAAATGAATGGCGGATGAATGAAAAACTTATACATGGCTCTTAAGTTGCTGTCTTTGAGGCAGAAACTTAAGAGCGAAAGAAATATTTTTATTGACTATAGGTAATGTAATAGTACAATCTTGATAAGAAAACAGAATTAGAAGGGACACGACGATTGGGACGAATACAATTTTGAAAAATTTGTGTCATAAATTCCTGATTTCCATTGGCCCAGGCAGAGCTGATAGCGTGTCTTATAGCACGTTCCACCCGAGAAGGGGTAGCATGAAATTCTTTCGCAACATCAATATAGAGTCCCTTGGTAATATAATGCATATATTCAGGATTTTGCAGAATTAATTCTATAGATCTAAGAATATAGCTGTAACCATAAATATTGGGTGGGATTCCGATTTTTAATAAGAGTTTATGCAACTGTGCTGAATCATAGTTTTCAGGAAAAATATTGTCTTCGTAGAACATTTCATGGTTTACCATAATGGCATTGTTCATAGGATAAAGCTCCTTTCTGTATTTTGTTAGACAGATAATACTTCAAAAAAAATCAAGTTAAAATATGAAAAATAACATTTCATTTGTCGAAAATAAGTGAAAATAGTGTTGAATTTAACACAAGAGGGCATATATGCTGAGTAAAAGATTAAAAGAAATTTTAAATGAGAAGAAAATATCGTTGGAATACTATTCCCAGATTAGCGGGGTTCCTATGGAAACCTTAAGAAATATTTATTATGGAAGAACCTCTAATCCTAATATTAAAACTGTAATGGCCATGGCTGAGGCTCTGGATATGACAATTAATGCTTTCTTGGGAGTAGAAAATATTGTCAGTAAAGAAGAGTTTCAATTAATTCAAGACTATAGAAATTGTACCAGACACGGAAAAAACAGGATTTTACTGTTAGCAAAGCATGAAGCACAGTCGGGAAAGCTTTTAAAGGAGGAGATGGGAAAATACAAAATTCCCTGTCTTTCTGCGGGAGATGATTTATTCCATCAAGGTATATATTGTTTTGAGGAAAGAGGAGAAATTACAACAGATAAAAAAGAAGCATACCTGGCTTTTCGTACAAATATAAATGATTATGCTCCTACATATTGTAAAGGAGATATCATTTTGATAGAAAATCGTTTTCCAAAATCAGGAGAGCAGGCAGTTTTTTATTATGAAGAGAAAATAATACTTCGTATTTTTGTAGAGGAACAGGAGGGATATCAATTAAAATGTTTTCATAAAATCGGAAAAAGCCTTTTCTTAAAACGCCTGGAAGGGGTGGAATGTTTAGGAACCTGCTGTGGAGTAATCCCGTCTTAAATTTTTTCTTGATTTTTAGATATGTGTTTAGTATATTAGGGTATAGAGTATTCATATGAAAGAGGGTTTCTATGGTCAAAGTAGCAGTAGATGCCATGGGCGGAGATCATGCTCCCGGGGCAATTGTAGAAGGAGCCGTAGCAGCTGTAAAGGAAAGTGAAGCTGTAAAGGTTTTTTTAGTAGGAAAAGAGGAAGAAATTAAAAAGGAATTAGCCGGCTATTCCTATGACAGTGAACGGGTAGAGATTGTTCCTGCTACTGAGATAATTGAGATGGCTGAGCCACCGGTTATGGCAATTCGTAAGAAGAAAGATTCTTCCATCGTAAAAGCTCTGCAGCTTGTTAAGGAGGAAAAGTGTGATGCTTTTGTTTCTGCAGGCAGCTCCGGAGCAGTGCTTGTGGGAGGTCAGTTAGTTATTGGAAGGATTAAAGGAGTTGAGCGTCCACCGCTGGCACCCTTAATACCCACAGAAAAGGGAGTTTCTTTATTAATTGACTGTGGTGCCAATGTAGATGCCAGAGCGTCTCATTTAGTTCAGTTTGCTAAAATGGGTTCCGTTTATATGGAAAGCATTATGGGAATTGAAAATCCAAAGGTAGCCATTGTTAATATAGGAGCAGAAGAGGAGAAGGGAAATGCTTTAGTTAAAGAAACCTTTCCTCTTTTGAAAAATACTCCCGAAATTAACTTTATCGGAAGCATAGAAGCCAGAGACATTCCCAAGGGGTTAGCAGATGTCATAGTATGTGAAGCCTTTGTAGGAAATGTGATTCTGAAATTATATGAAGGAGTAGGTGCTACTTTAATCAGTACTGTTAAGAGAGGAATGTTAACCTCCTTTAGGAGTAAACTGGGTGCCCTGCTGGTAAAGCCGGCATTAAAAAAATGCTTAAAGTCCTTTGATTTAGAAGAGTACGGAGGTGCACCTTTGCTGGGCTTGAAAGGTCTGGTGGTAAAGACTCACGGAAGCTCCAAGGCTTCTGAAATCAAAAATACTATTTTACAGTGTCAGACTTTTAAAGAACAAAATATCAATGAAAAAATAAAAAATATTATTGCAAAAACTGAAGAAGAATAATTGCAATAAAATAAGAAAGGAACGAATAATCATGGAATTTGAAAAATTAAAAAAAGTAATTGCGGAAGTATTAAGTGTGGATCCTGATGAAATCACTATGGAAACAACCTTTGCAGATGATTTGGGAGCAGATTCTTTAGATGTTTTTCAGATTATTATGGGGCTGGAAGAAGAATTTGATATTGAAATTGCGCCGGAAAAAGCGGAAAACATTACTACTGTAGAGGAAGCTGTAGAATTGATTAAAGCTGCAATTAATTAATACAGGCAATAATAAGCTTCCAAAACGTGGAGCAGAATGATTGATAAAACTTAAAAGCCCTTTTAGGGCTTTTTCGAATTTCATAAGATGATATTTTTATAAGAGTGAATAGGAAGAAAAATGGCAACAGGTAATTATTTGGAGAATTTAGAAACAACCATAGGATACAGTTTTAAGGATAAGCTTCTGTTGAAACAGGCTCTTACCCACAGCTCCTATGCAAACGAACAGAAAATAAGAAAGAATAAGGACTATGAAAGGTTGGAGTTCCTTGGAGATGCAGTGTTGGAACTGGTTACAAGCGAATTCCTTTTTCATGAGAATTCGCAGATGCCTGAAGGAAAACTCACAAAAATGAGGTCTTCTCTTGTTTGTGAGCCTTCTTTGGCTGCCTGTGCCAAAGTAATTGGGCTTGGTGATTTTCTTTTTTTAGGGAAGGGAGAAGAGGCCACAGGAGGAAGATTCAGAGAGTCTATTATTTCTGATGTTATGGAAGCCCTGATTGGAGCATTATATCTTGATGGTGGTATTTTAACCGCAAAGGAATTTATATATTCCTTTGTATTAAAGGATTATCAAAACAGAATCTTATTTTATGACAGTAAAACAGTACTTCAGGAAATGATACAAACAAAGCCTAACCAAAATCTGGTGTATGATCTTTTGGAAGAAAAGGGACCGGATCACGATAAGGAGTTTGTGGTACAAGCCCTACTCAATGGGAATAAAATTGGTTATGGAGTAGGTAAAACAAAGAAAGCTGCAGAACAACAGGCTGCTTATGAAGCCATTCTTTTTATAAAAAAGAAGGAAGAATTTCAATAGGAACGGATAAGATAACATGTATTTAAAAAGTATAGAAGTTCAGGGCTTTAAGTCCTTTGCAAACAAAATTCATTTTCAATTCCATAATGGTATTACAGGAATAGTAGGACCAAATGGCAGCGGAAAGAGCAATGTTGCTGATGCGGTACGCTGGGTACTTGGTGAGCAGCGTATTAAACAGCTTCGTGGAGCTTCCATGCAGGATGTAATCTTTTCCGGTACGGAGACAAGAAAACCTCTCAGTTATGCTTATGTAGCCATTACCCTGGATAACAGTGATCATCAGCTGGCTATAGATTACGATGAAGTAACTGTAGCCAGAAGATTATATCGCTCAGGAGAAAGTGAATATTTGATTAACGGAGCTGCCTGTCGATTGAAGGATGTCAATGAATTATTTTATGATACCGGTATTGGAAAAGAAGGATATTCTATTATCGGGCAGGGACAGATTGACAAAATTTTAAGCGGAAAGCCGGAAGAAAAAAGAGAACTTTTCGATGAAGCGGCAGGAATCGTAAAGTTCAAACGAAGAAAAGCTTCTGCACAAAAAAAGTTAGAAGAAGAAAAACAAAATCTTATACGTGTAAAAGATATCTTATCTGAACTGGAAAAACAAATAGGACCCTTGGAGAAGCAATCACAAAAGGCAAGGATTTATTTAAAAAAGAAGGAAGAGCTAAAAAACCTTGATGTAAATCTTTTTTTAGTTGAAAATGAAAAGCTGAGAGAACAGCTGGAAAAGGTAGAAGATCATTTAGAAATTGCTTCCCGAAATTTTGAAGAGTCCCAAAAAGAATTTGAACAAATCAAAGAAGAATATAACCTTGTACAGGATCAAATAGAAAATATAGAACAGTCTTTGGATGAAATCAGAACCTCTTTAACAGACACCAGTGTATTACGTGGAAAATTAGAGGGAGAAATTAAGGTTCTGGAGGAACAGATTAATTCTGCTAAAAGTAATGAAGAGCACTTGAATAATCGTCGAAAAACAGTAATTGAAATAAAAGCAGAGCGGGAACAGGAAAAAAGCAGATTTTTAGAAGGTAAGGAGAAAATTGATAAAGAGGCCGGAGAGATTCTGATTTTAAAGGAAGAAGCGGCTTCCATGCTGGCACGGTTGCAGCAAAAAATTGAGTCTATTAATAATGAAATTGAAGTTGGTAAGAATACTATTATTAATGCCTTAAATGAAAGAGCATCCATTAAGGCTAAGGCGGGCCGGCTGGATACTATGCTGGAGCAGGCTAATATCAGAAAGGCTGAGCTCACTTCAAAAATCTTTACTGTAAAATCCCAGGAGCAAAAACAGGAAGAAGTCATCCGAAATCTGGAACAGGAGTTTGAAAATATAAACCTCCGTATCGGAGAGTTAAATGATGCCCAGAGTAAGAAGGAAGAGGAGCTGGAGGAGGTTAAGGAAGCATTAACCGTCCTGGATCAAAAATTGAGGGATACCCAGGTACTCTACCATAAAGAAAAATCACAGCTGGAGGCTCTTTCCAACTTAACGGAAAGATATGAAGGTTATGGCGGCTCTGTAAAAAGAGTCATGGAGCAAAAGGACAGAGAAAAAGGAATCATTGGTGTAGTTGCCGATATTATTAAGGTTGATAAAAAATATGAAACTGCCATTGAGACAGCGTTAGGTGGAAATATTCAGAATATTGTAACTGAGGATGAAGAAACAGCCAAAAAGATGATCCAATTCCTTAAGAAGCAAAAGGGAGGAAGAGCTACCTTTTTACCACTAACCAGTATTAAAAACCCTCAGGAATTTAAAACACCGGAGGTTTTGAAGGAAAAGGGTGTCATTGGTATGGCGGATGGCCTTGTAAATATAGCATCAGAATACAGGGATGTAGCTAAAGCTATGCTGGGAAGAATTGTGGTAGTTGATCACATAGATCATGCGGTGAAAATTGCCAGAAAATATGATTATGGTGTTCGTATGGTTACCATAGAAGGTGAACTGTTGGTACCTGGAGGAGCCATTAGTGGTGGTGCTTTTAAAAATAACAGCAATCTTTTGGGAAGAAGAAGAGAAATGGAGGAGCTGAATCAAAAGGTTACCTCTTATCTGAAGGAAATAGATCAGCTGTTAAATTCTATTGAAGAAGCAAAAGAAGAAAGAGGGAAAAAGAGAATTCAGCTGGAGGAAATTAAATCTTCCCTACAGGACGCCTTTATTTCACAAAACACGGCAAGATTAAATGTAATTGCGGCAAGGAAAAAGCAGGAAGAGAATTTATCGGATTCCAATAGTGTGCAGAAGGAAGCCGGTGAAATTGAAGAACAAATAAAAGTAATTATTTTGGAAAAGGAAGAAATTTCCAAAGAATTAGAAGCCTCTCAATTATTAGAGAGCAATGTAGAAACCGGTATTTTAAGTTTTCAGTCAGAGCTTGAGGAATTAAGAAAGAACGAAAGTCGTCAAATGGGAGCTCTTTCTGAAAAGGAAGTGGAGCTGGAAAAAATTCTGCAACGGGGAGAATTTGAGCAAACAAATTTGAACAGAGTAGATCAGGAGCTGACAAGAATAAATGAGGAGCTTGCTGAAATTGAAGAAGGATTAACCTACAGTATCGGAGAAAAAATAAAGAAGGAAGAGAATATTGTAGAAATCAGAAAAACCATAGAAGCCTCTCACAGCTGTCAGTCGGAAAATGAAATTCGTTTAAAAAATATGACGGTACAAAGAGAAGAGCTGGTTAGTAAACAAAAAAGCTTCTTCCAAAGAAGAGAGGAAATGTCGTCTAAGATTACGGCCTTAGATAAAGAGGTATATCGTTTAACCACTCAAAAGGAGAGATATACAGAAGCGCTTCAAACACAAATCAACTATATGTGGGATGAATATGAAATTACACTTCATGATGCAACTGCGGTAAGGGATCCTGAACTGACAGATATTACAGTTATGAAAAGAGATATCGGAGCATTAAAGGATGAAATTCGTCGTTTGGGAGATGTAAACGTAAATGCCATTGAAGATTATAAGAATGTCATGGAACGATTTACCTTTTTGAAGAGCCAGCATGATGATTTGGTGGAAGCAGAAATTACACTTCAGGGAATTATTCAGGAACTGGATCAGGCCATGAAGAAACAGTTTAAAGAAAAATTTGCCCAGATATCCCATGAATTTGATAAAGTGTTCAAGGAGCTTTTTGGTGGAGGTAAGGGAACCCTGGAATTAATGGAGGATGAGGATATTTTGGAGGCCGGTATTAGAATTATTGCCCAGCCACCGGGAAAAAAACTACAGAATATGATGCAGCTTTCCGGTGGTGAAAAAGCATTAACCGCCATTGCCTTATTATTTGCCATCCAAAATCTTAAACCATCGCCTTTTTGTTTGCTGGATGAAATTGAGGCGGCACTGGATGAAAATAATGTGGCTCGTTATGCCAAATATCTCCATAAATTAACAAAGCATACACAATTTATTGTAATTACCCATCGTAGAGGAACCATGGAAAGAGCAGACAGACTTTATGGTATTACCATGCAGGAAAAGGGAGTATCTACCTTGGTAAGTGTTAATCTGATTCAGGGAGAATTAGAAGAATAAAAGGAGTGGAAAATGGAAAAAGAAAGCTTTTTTAGCCGATTGAAAAAAGGGCTGACAAAAACAAGAGATAATATTGTAAGAAGCATTGATACCATATTTTATGATTCTTCCTGCATTGATGAGGAATTTTTTGAAGAGCTGGAAGAAATCCTGGTTATGGGAGATATTGGAATAAATGCAACGGAGAAAATTATCAGTAAGCTTCGAGAGGAGATTAAAGCCAATCTCCTGACAAAGCCTGCAGATTGTAAGGAGCTTCTCATCAAAACCATGAAGGAACAGATGAAGGTGGAAGAAACTGCCTATGAGTTTGAAGAAAAACAGTCAGTACTGATGATGATTGGTGTTAATGGTGTTGGAAAGACTACTACAGTAGGTAAAATTGCGGGGAAAATGAAGCAGCAGGGTAAAAGAGTTCTGATTGCAGCTGCTGATACCTTTAGAGCGGCAGCCGGAGAACAGCTGGAAGAATGGGCTCACCGTGCAGGAGTAGATATGATTGGAGGAAAAGAGGGGGGAGATCCGGCCAGTGTTATTTACGATGCTGTAAATGCTGCCAAGGCACGAAAGATAGATTTACTTTTGTGTGATACAGCAGGAAGACTGCATAATAAGAAAAATCTGATGGAAGAGCTGAAGAAGATTAACCGTATCATAGATCGTGAATTTCCGGAGGTACATAGAGAAAATCTTGTAGTACTGGATGCTACTACCGGGCAGAATGCCTTAAATCAGGCCAAGGAATTTGCTCAGGTGACTGATTTAACCGGAATAGTTTTAACAAAAATGGACGGAACTGCCAAGGGAGGAATAGCAATCGCCATCCAGTCAGAACTGGGAGTTCCGGTAAAATATATAGGTGTAGGTGAAAGTATCGATGATTTACAAAAGTTTAATGCAGATCAGTTTATAGATGCTTTATTCGATGTAAAGCAGGAGGGATAAAATATGAGTCAGCAAATGTTAACCTTAGAAAAATTTGAAGAGGCTGCTGAAGTAGTAAAGAAGGTTACTTCAGAGACAAAACTAATTTACAGTGATTATTTTAGTCTGATTACCGGAAATAAGGTATATTTAAAACCGGAAAATATGCAGTTTACAGGAGCATACAAGGTAAGAGGAGCGTACTATAAAATGAGTACGTTATCTGAGGAAGAAAGGGAAAGGGGAATTATTACTGCTTCAGCAGGAAACCATGCCCAGGGAGTAGCCTATGCTGCAAAATGCTATGGTGTTAAGGCCACAATTGTTATGCCGACTACTACACCGTTGATTAAGGTGAACAGAACAAAAAGCTACGGTGCCGAGGTGGTATTAAAAGGTGACGTTTATGATGAAGCCTGTAATCATGCTTATGAATTGGCGAATGAAAAGGGGTATACCTTTATCCATCCCTTTGATGATGAAGCGGTAGCAACCGGTCAGGGTACAATTGCTATGGAAATTTTCAAGGAACTGCCTTTGGTAGATTATATTCTTTGTCCCATAGGGGGTGGTGGTTTAGCCACAGGCGTATCCACCCTGGCAAAATTGTTAAATCCCAAAATTAAGGTGATTGGAGTAGAACCTGCAGGAGCGAACTGTCTTCAGGTTTCCTTGGAGAAGGGACAGGTTACGACTTTATCTACAGTAAATACCATAGCAGACGGTACTGCGGTAAAAACACCGGGGAGTGTAATCTTTCCTTATCTGGAGAAGAATCTGGATGACATTATTACAGTAGAAGATAGTGAGCTGGTAGTAGCTTTTCTGGATATGGTAGAAAATCATAAGATGGTAGTAGAAAATTCCGGTCTTTTAACTGTGGCGGCTTTAAAGAAGCTTTCAATTTCAGGAAAGAAGGTTGTTTCTATTTTGAGTGGTGGAAATATGGATGTTATTACCATGTCTTCCGTAGTTCAGCAGGGTCTGATTTTAAGAGACAGAATATTTACTGTTTCCGTGCTTTTACCTGACAAGCCGGGAGAATTAAACCGTATTTCAGGAATTGTAGCCCGTGAAAATGGTAATGTTATTAAACTGGAGCATAACCAGTTTGTTTCTATTAACAGAAATGCGGCGGTAGAATTAAGGATTACCTTAGAGGCCTTTGGAACAGAACATAAAAATCAAATTATTGAAGCTCTAAGTAAAGAGGATTATAAACCGAAGTTGGTAAGAACTAATATTTAGGAATGGGAGAAGATTAAATGGGGGAACTTCACACATTTTTTAAATTAGCGGAGCTTATTTTCTCGAATCCGGCGGTATTGTTTTTCATTGTTTTTTTGGCAAGCGAATGGTGCTTTGGTTATTTACAGCCATTGCTGCTTAAAAGCAATGGTATAAAGATCAAACGAAGGATGCCGGTTTCAGCTATGAACGGAATTGTTTTTCTGCTTACGTCCATTCATTTAGCAGATATTTCACCAGTAATTTTACTAACAGGAACACCTATGCTTATTGTAGGTGAATTAATGCTTATGACAGAGGACAAGCCTTTTACTTATTTGTATATTTTAGTAAAACTATGGGTAAACTTTATCTGTGTTTACTGGATGATAGCGTCCTTAATTGGTATTATTTCTGCTGATTATGTATCCGGCAAGCTGGTTTTTTCCTTAACATTGTTTGCCTGCGGAATCTTAAGCCTGGTTATGAGTAAGCACCCTAAATATCCGATAAAAGAGTTGAAGATTATTATTCATCGAAGGAGTATAGGCTTTCTTCATTTTGTTTTTCTTTTATCCTGTTCGATTTCACTCTTTTTTTCCACTATAGTGTTAAGACCTATTATGGTGGAAGACATTATGCAGATGGGAAGCGTAAGAGGAATCCAGCAAATGTTTTTTATTGAGATGTTTTTAAAAACATCTCTTGTGTTCAGCTCGGTATATCTTTTATTGTTTATGCAGGCAAGGGAACTGAGGCAAAAAGAAAATGTGAAGCTGATAAGTATGGAATTGGAGAAGGAAGAGGATTACAGAAGAAGTACACAGCAGGATTCCTTTTTGTCCTTCTATGTAAATGCAACGGCTGATCAGATCCAGGAAGGAAGAGATTTATTTACTCCTTTTATGTGGCATGATATAAATAATTATGCTGAAATGCTTCAGAAAATGGCTTTCTTATGTATATATCCGGATCATTTAATGGAATTTGTTTCCTTGAACAGTTTATTTGTTATTGAAGAAAAAATGGAGCAGGGTATCAATACAGGGAAACAAAAGGTTAAGGTACATCCCAAGGAGATGATTTCGCTTTTTAATCTTCCCCAGGATATTAAGGAAAAGTATCAGAGTACGGATGAGGAATGGGTATGGATCAGAATAAGATATGTTTATATTAAAGATTCTGAAACTGAGGATATTCATATTCATGTAAGTATCAGTGATATTCATGATAAAATGAAGAAATCCGAGCAACTGGTATTTAATGCAACCATGGATAAACTGACAGGGATATATAATAGAGCTACTTTGCAAAGCATGATAGAGGAGAGAATTAAGCTGGCAAAACGTGAAGGCAGAAATGCTGGCACTATGATTTTACTGGATGTAGACAGCTTTAAAAGCGTTAATGATACTTTGGGACATCCTACCGGAGATTTAGCATTACAGACAGTAGCAGATAATTTGAAAACTATTTTTAGAAGTAATGATATTGTAGGACGTTTGGGGGGAGACGAATTCTGCGTATTTATGCAGGGAACTATCGATGAAACAATAGTACGAAAACGTCTGGAGCAGATAAATATCTTATGCCGTAAGGACTATCCTGTACCAAATGAAGAGGCAATTCATGTTTCTGTCAGTATTGGGGCTGTAATTTGCCATGCAGTAAAGGGTGGTTATGAGGAAATATACAGTATGGCTGATGAGGCCTTATATTATACAAAGGAACATGGTAAAAATTCCTATACCATATATAACGAATTGAAAAAATAAAAAAGGTCCTGAGGACCTTTTTTATTATTTTTAATAGAAAACAGTTATTTTGTTTAAAACTATAATTATAAAACTTAAAGGAGTATTTGATGATTTATGAAAAGAAGAAGCTGAAAACCCACATAAAGGATTACCTGGTAATTACCATAGCGTGTTTTTTTTACGCAGTAGCTATCAGTCTGTTTTTAGATCCCAATGATATAGCACCGGGGGGAGTTTCCGGGTTATCTATGATTGTTAATCGTCTGACAAAGATAGAGACCGGTACACTGATTATGATGATTAATATCCCGGTTTTATTACTGGGCCTCTGGAAATTTGGTATTAGATTTCTGGTTTCTACCATATATGCAACTGTTGTAAGTTCTGTTATGACTAATTATCTGGCAGCGTATCCGCCCATAACAGAGGATCCTTTATTGGCCGCAACTATTGGACCTGCTCTGGTTTCCATGGCTTTGGGCTTCATTTTTAAGTGTGGAGCCACAACAGGAGGAACAGATATTATAGTTAAGGTTCTTCGCTTAAGCTTTCCCCATTTGAAAACAGGTCGATTATTTATGATATCAGATATGGCAGTAGTCATTCTTTCTGCTTTTGTTTTTGAAAATACAGATTCAGCATTATATGCTGCCTTAGGTGTAGTGGTAATGGGAATAGTGTTTGATATCGTTTTGTACGGAGCTGATGGTGCAAAGCTGATTTATATTATCAGTGAAAACTGGAAGGCTGTTTCCACCAGAATTTTAGTGGAGCTGGATGTGGGTATCACTTATCTAGAGGGAGAAGGAGCTTACAGTAATGAGAAAAAAAGAGTTATTATGTGTGTTGTGAGAAAACAGATTTCTCCCCGGATTGAAGAAATTGTGAAGGAAGAGGATCCGGCAGCTTTTATGATTATTTCCAGTGCGGCAGAAATATACGGAGAAGGTTATAAAAATATTTTTAGTGAAAAAATATAAACAGGATATTTGAAAAGCTGTAACAGGAAGCCGAAGTAACAGTTAGGCGAAGGCTGAACTACTACGAAAATCTTGACAGATAATAGGGGAAAGTATAAAATATTTAGGACTATAATAATGACTTATTAGGAAGAAATAGGTAGAAAGAAGGATACACATGGCACAACCATATAATCACAAAGAGTTGGAACAAAAGTGGCAAAAAGTCTGGGATGATGAAAGAGCTTTTGCTACCTCCGATGATTATTCCAAACCAAAATATTATGCATTGGTCGAATTTCCCTACCCTTCAGGACAGGGACTTCACGTAGGTCATCCCAGGCCTTATACGGCACTTGATATTGTGGCACGTAAGAGAAGAATGCAGGGTTACAATGTTTTATATCCTATGGGATGGGATGCCTTTGGACTTCCCACAGAAAATTATGCAATTCAGAACCATATCCATCCAAAGATTGTAACAAAGAATAATGTGGAGCGTTTTAAGAAGCAGTTACATTCTTTAGGTTATTCCTTCGATTGGGAAAGAGAAATTAATACTACAGATCCTGATTATTATAAGTGGACACAGTGGATCTTTTTAAAGCTTTTTAAGGCAGGATTAGCTTATAAGAGTGAAATGCCCATTAACTGGTGTACCTCCTGTAAGGTAGGCTTGGCTAATGAAGAAGTTGTTAACGGAAGCTGTGAAAGATGTGGATCTGAAGTTGTTCGTAAGGTAAAAAGTCAATGGATGTTAAAAATTACTGAATATGCTGACCGTCTGATTCAGGATTTGGAAGAAGTAGATTATATTGAAAGAGTTAAGACCTCTCAGAAAAACTGGATTGGTAAATCCCAGGGGGCTGAAGTTGATTTTTCTATTTCCGGAAAAGAAGATAAGCTTCGTGTTTATACCACACGCCCCGATACTCTTTTTGGTGCAACTTATATGGTAGTTTCGCCTGAACATCCTATAATTGATAAATATAGAGAAGAAATTGGAAATTATCAGGAACTTTTAGAGTATCGTGAGCAGGCGGCGAAAAAGTCTGATTTTGAACGTACAGAGCTGGCGAAAGATAAAACCGGTGTTATGATTCAGGGACTGGTTGCCGTAAACCCTGTCAACGATAAAGAAATTCCCATCTGGATTTCTGATTACGTATTAATGACTTACGGAACAGGAGCTATTATGGCGGTTCCTGCTCATGATGAAAGAGACTGGGATTTTGCCAAAAAGTTTGATATGCCAATCATTGAAGTAGTAGCCGGAAGTCCGGTTAGTGTAGAAGAAGCAGTGTATACAGATGTGGCTACAGGAACTTTGGTAAATTCGGAATTTTTAAATGGTTTATCAGTGGCAGATGCGAAGGTGAAAATTATTGAATTTTTAGAGGAAAAAGGTATCGGTACTGCAAAAACCAATTTTAAATTACGTGACTGGGTATTCTCCAGACAAAGATATTGGGGAGAGCCTATTCCTATTGTAAATTGTGAAAAATGTGGCTATGTAGCAATTGATGAATCACAGCTGCCTTTGGAACTTCCTGAAGTGGAAAGCTATATGCCTACAGATAACGGTGAATCACCGCTTGCAGCCATGACAGAATGGATGAATACTACCTGTCCCTGTTGTGGTGGTCCTGCAGTTCGTGAAACTGATACTATGCCTCAGTGGGCAGGTTCCTCCTGGTATTTCTTAAGATATACTGATCCTGCCAATAAAGAAGCTCTTGCAAGCAAAGAGGCATTAAATTACTGGTTACCTGTTGACTGGTATAACGGTGGTATGGAACATACAACCTTACATCTTTTATATTCAAGATTCTGGCATAAGTTCTTATTTGATGAAAAGGTAGTTCCTACGAAAGAGCCTTATCAGAAGAGAACGTCTCACGGAATGATCTTAGGGTCCAATGGGGAGAAAATGTCTAAATCCAGAGGAAATGTTGTTAATCCTGATGAAATTGTAGAGGATTACGGTGCAGATACTCTTCGTACTTATGAAATGTTTATTGGAGCCTTTGATTTAAGTGCCTCATGGTCAGATGACGGTGTAAAGGGCTGTAGAAGATTCTTAGATCGTGTATGGAAATTACAGGAGATTTTGGTAGAGGGAGATAGTTATAGTGACGACCTTGTTACCAAGATGCATCAGACGATTAAAAAGGTAAGCAGTGATTTTGAAAACCTTAAATTTAATACAGCGATTGCTGCCATGATGTCTTTAATTAATGATTTCTATAAGAAAAATCAGGTAAACAAAGCTGAGTATACCACTTTAATCACCTTATTGAATCCGGTAGCTCCCCATATTACAGAGGAATTATGGCAGCTTCTCGGTAATGAAGGAAGAGTGTATCAGGCTCAGTGGCCTCAGTATGATGAAGCTAAAACAGTGGAGTCTATGATAGAAATAGCTGTACAGGTTAATGGAAAAACAAAGGCTGTGGTAAAGGTTGCAGCTGATATCGATAAAGAATCTGCAATCAAAGCAGGAAAAGAAGCATTAGGAGATAAATTAAGTGGTAATATTATCAAAGAAATTTATGTTCCGGGTAAAATTGTTAACATTGTAGTAAAATAATAGCAGGTATAAGGCATGGGCTCAGAGTTCATGCCTATTACTGTTTCTTGACATATATAACATAATAGAAACGATATGCTTAGGAAGAATTTTACAAGAAAGGATAAGTCAGATTATGGAAATGAAATGCTTACAACAGGAACTGAGTACAAACGCATATCCCGGAAGAGGGATTGTTATTGGTAAGACAAAGGATGGTAAAAAAGCAGTTACTGCTTATTTTATTATGGGAAGAAGTGTAAACAGCAGAAACAGGGTTTTTGTGGAAGAAGGGCAGGGGATTCGTACCCAGGCTTATGATCCTTCTAAATTAACAGATCCCTCCCTTATTATCTACGCTCCCGTAAGAGTACTGGGGAATAAGACAATTGTTACCAACGGAGATCAGACGGATACAATTTATGAAGGAATGGATAAACAGCTGACCTTTGAACAGAGCTTGAGAAGCCGTAAATTTGAGCCGGATGCTCCTAACTATACTCCGAGAATTTCCGGTATTTTACATATTGAAAGCGGAAAATTTAATTATGCCATGTCAATTTTAAAAAGCAATAACGGGGATCCTTCTGCCTGCAATCGTTATACCTTTGCTTATGAAAATCCGGTGGCCGGTGAAGGCCATTTCATTCATACCTATAAGGAGGATGGAGATCCCCTGCCCAGCTTTGAGGGAGAACCTAAGCTTGTAAAGATAGAAGATAATATTGATGAATTTGCCTCTATGCTTTGGGCATCTTTAAATGAAGATAACAAAGTTTCTTTATTTGTCCGTTATATTGATATTGAAACGGGAGAATATGAAACAAGAATTATTAATAAGAATCAATAGTTAAATATAGTTTTAATGGATTTTTGCTATATAGCTACAAGATATTAAAGGAGTAGGAAATGAAAGAATTAGAATTAAAATATGGTTGTAATCCCAATCAGAAGCCTTCCAGAATTTTTAATAAAGATGGCGAAGAGCTCCCTATTAAGGTTTTATGCGGAAAACCGGGATATATTAACTTTTTAGATGCATTTAACGGCTGGCAGCTGGTGAAGGAATTAAAGCAAGCCACAGGTCTTCCGGCTGCAACTTCCTTCAAACATGTATCTCCGGCAGGAGCAGCGGTGGGACTTCCTTTGTCTGATACTTTGGCGAAGATCTACTGGGTAGATGACCTGGGAGAACTTTCGCCTTTGGCATGTGCCTACGCCAGAGCCAGAGGTGCTGACAGAATGTCATCTTTTGGAGATTTTATTGCTTTATCAGATATTTGTGATGAATCTACTGCAAAGATTATCAAGCGTGAAGTTTCCGATGGAGTAATTGCTCCCGGGTATACAAAAGAAGCCCTGGATATTTTACAGCAGAAGAAAAACGGTAATTATAACGTAATTGAAATTGATCCGTCCTATTGTCCTAAGCCTATCGAGCAAAAGGATGTATACGGAATTACCTTTGAGCAGGGAAGAAATGAATTACCAATCAATGAAGAGCTGTTAACTAATGTGGTAACTGCTAATAAAGATATTTCTCATCAAGGTAAAATTGATCTTATGATTTCCCTGATTACCTTAAAATATACCCAGTCTAATTCTGTTTGCTTTGTAAAAGACGGACAGGCCATTGGTATAGGTGCCGGACAGCAGTCCAGGGTACATTGTACAAGATTGGCAGGAAGTAAGGCTGATAACTGGTGGCTTCGCCAGCATGAAAAGGTAATGAATCTTCCTTTTAAAGAAGGAATCGGAAGGGCAGACAGAGATAATGCCATTGATAATTATATTGGTGAGGAATCTATGGATTTATTGGCTGACGGAGAATGGCAGAGAATATTTACCCGGCAGCCGGAGGCTCTTTCACGAGAGGAAAAAAGAGATTGGCTGGATAAAATGGAGGGGGTTGCCCTTGGTTCAGATGCCTTTTTCCCCTTTAGTGATAACATTGAAAGAGCTAAAAAAAGTGGGGTAAAATATATTGCTCAGCCAGGTGGTTCTGTTCGTGATGATTTAGTAATCAACTGCTGCGATAAATATGATATGGCAATGGCCTTTACTGGAATAAGGCTTTTCCATCACTAATTTTTAAACAAAATGACAGAGGGCCGGTAAACCGGTCCTTTATTTGTTTTTTCTGAACATGGTAATTACTTTATTCATTTTCTCTATTTCTTCTTCTGAAGCATATTTTTTTAAAACAGGGATAATAAGATCTAACTCTTCCTGGTTATAAGAGATATTTTTCTGTTTGGCCTTAACTGCCAAAGACATAAAAAAAGGAAATAGTTCCTTTCCCTGATATTTTTTACTTTCAAATAACATATTCTGTAAAAATAATAGCTTTTCCTCAGCTATGTTTTTTAAATCTTCATCATTCATCCAATTATTATTATTCATACAAACTCCTTTTACCTGCTGGATATATTAAAAATTATTGTTTTCCGTAAATTGTGAAAAAATTTCTTTTTGTTCTTCGGAGAGGAAGGAACCAAGGAGCTCCATAAGATTCGTTTCAGGTTCACCGCCTCCGGATAAAAGACCTTGAAGCATCGGAAGATATTCCTTGGCATGAATCAGATTTTCCATTAATTGAAAAAACTCCTGTATTTTAGAAAGTATTTTCTTTTCTTCCTCATTACAGTATACAGACAAGGAGGAAAGTAATTGGGAAGTTTCCTTTTTGAACTGTTTTTCCTGAGCGTTCAGGGTAGGATGAGAAGAAAGTGGATTCATAAAATGAATGGAAAGAGTAAACTCCTGATACTTTATGTAGACAGCCAGCAGATTTTTAAATTTATCATCTACATAAGGATACAGGGTTTTTAATATTTTCATATGATTGGTAGTATATATGGTGTCAAAGGCAAGGATAGGGTGGCAGTCATCCTCCGACAGATTAAAATTAGTTTCCATAGGTGTATCCTCACTCTTTTTTATTAATCATATGTAATATATAAAAAACTATGCTCATCAATGAATTAAAGCATGTGTGGGGTGCCATGAGGCACCCCTTTAAAAGTTTAGCAGTTAGATGTGCTGTTACCGCAGCAGCTGAATAATACTAAGAGAATAATAATCCATTCACATCCGTTATCTCCCATACTGCAGGAATTTCCCGTTCCCAGGATACCGCCGCCGTTACCATTGGAGCAGCCACCGCATAAGAATAAGAGGATAATGATCCAAATCATGCTTCCGCATCCTCCGTTACTTGTTGTCTGTGTGCAGCCACATCCGCAGCTCTGTGCTGTTAAATCGCTCATAGTTGAACCTCCATATATTTTTCTTATGCTTTAACTTATGTAGCTAAGGTGGTTTTGGTTCCACTGAAAAAAATATATTTTAAAAGAAAATGGGAAATGGTAAAATAAAAGAAAAAGAATATGATATATTTTTGAGCATATATGGACAAAATGCTTGCATAATATTCAAGATGTTGTAAAATATAGATATGTGTATTGAAAATATTTTATATATTCAGATATTTAAATTTACATATATAATTATGGAGTATAAGTATGAGTGACTATAAGGTCAGAGGTCGCTCTTTTCGTACACCTGACGATTATCAGGCTGCCTTACGGGATGAACGTAAGATTCAGGCAGCATTAAAAAAATATGAAACTACTGATGTTGTAGGAAAAGAGCATATTATGGGTGTTTTATCCAGAGGAGAATTAAAATTTGAAACCCTGCTGGGAGAGGATTTTCTGGATGAGATGGAAGAAAAACACCGGAACTTTTTGAACCGGGGACAAAATAAAACACCAGATAAAAAAACAGTAAGAAAAAGATCATAAAACAGAAACCACAGAAGAAAGAGAATAAGAAAAAAGAAACGAGACAAAAGAAGCTGGAGGATTATGATGCAGATATGCAGTGGAAGATAAAAGAAGAAATTTATCTTCAGGAGCGTAAGAGAAGAGGAACCGTTATTATATGTTCCTTAATTGCGATTTTCTGTATAGGTTATGTGGCATTTTATTATTATCTTTATGAGAGGAATTCTGCTGAATATGAACAGCTTGCAGCATTAAAGCAGCAGGAATCGAGACAAGAGAGCAAAGATTATACAGTAAAAATTAATTATACAGTGGAAGAAGAGCCAAAAGCACTCGTTATTCTTGAAAAATATAAAAAATTATATTCTCAAAATAAAAGTCTAATTGGATGGCTTAAAATTGACGATACAAATATAGATTACCCTGTAATGCAAACTGTTAATAATGAATATTATTTAGATCATAATTACAATCAGAAATATGATAAGAATGGTTCCATTTTTCTCGATAAGGATTGTGATATTACCAAACCGGGAACAAATATGATTATTTATGGTCATCATATGAAATCCGGTAAAATGTTTGGCAAGTTAAATCTTTACAGCAGTAAGGAGTATTACGAGAACCATAAATATATTCAGTTTGATACTATTTATGAAGAGGGCGTCTATCAGGTAATGTATGTTTTTCGCTCCCGGGTATACAATGAGAATGATATTGTTTTTAAGTATTATCGTTTTTTTGAAGTATCTACACCGGAAGAGTTTGACTCTAATATGAAAGAAATGGCTAAGCTTTCGTTATATAATACGGGAGTTACTGCAACCTATGGAGATAAGCTGATTACACTTTCCACCTGTGATAATACAGAGGAGGACGGAAGGTTCGTTGTAGTGGCAAAGAAAGTAAAATAATATTTTACTAAAAGGAGAAAAGGATCAATGGTAAAGACACAAAAAAACAGAAAGAAAAATTTCAGATTACGCAGATCTGTCAGAAGGACATTGGGGGCATTACTGATGATTACTGCTATCGTGGTGGCAGCAATTCCCTTCCCGGATGCTGCGGCTACCGGTGAGGTAGTAGAGGGAGGAGAACAGATTGAAACCGGCGCACAATTGACGGCGCCCGTTTATGCCACTGAAGCGGATGATACAATTAATGATCCCCAGGTGGTAGATCTGGATCCTACAGGTAAGGCTAGTAAAACTGCCTATACTTTGTTAAATATTGATGGTACCTGGTGGTATGAGTGGCAATTTGAATTTTTCACACTGGATGGCACCAATGATGCTATCATAGGAAAATATAATGCAAATTATAAGACTAAAAATATCAACCTGAAGGGTACGATAAATACCGGTTATAATTATGTAGATAAGGATGATATTGATCAGTTTTTTGCCGGTGCTACTG
The DNA here is from genome assembly GCA_017558205.1 of Lachnospiraceae bacterium. Taxonomy (GTDB): domain Bacteria; phylum Bacillota; class Clostridia; order Lachnospirales; family Lachnospiraceae; genus SFDP01. The sequence goes on from JAFYWD010000068.1 coordinate 24,501, forward strand.
AAGTCAACATTACTGTTGATAATTATAATGATGAGTTTAATAAAAAGTACTTTTCGGAAGCATGTAATTCTATAGCCACCAAGGTTCAGGAAAATGCCAATACCAACGGAACTCCACAAATTATTGACCCTATAAAGGTATTGCCTAATGAGGTAATTAAGGATGCTAGCAAAAGACTGGAGTATTACTGCGAGGTAGGATACGAAGGTGGTATTCTTAGAGATCGTGGATACACCATGGTGAGTGTTATGGCATCTAAAGCTATTACAGGAACCGGAGGGGATGGTACCAATGATCAGATCTATATCCCCAGAGAAAAAAGTGTAAATTCCGGAGATTATGCCGGATTACCCAATGGATATGTAGAGGATGAAAATGGTTTCTTATATCCTTTAACAACGGCCTACCTTTTAAAAGGTGTGGGTGAGAGGGCCTTTCAGGGTATTAATAATGTAGATACGATTTACATGTCTGAATTCATTCAGTATATCGGTGATTATGCTTTTGATGGAGCCTTTGTAAAAGAGGTTACTGTAACAAACGTAACAGAGATAGGTAATTATGCATTCCGCCAGTGTAATGATTTAGTAAGCTTTTCAGCAGAAAATCCATTAAGAAAGATCGGAACGGAAGCATTTTATAATACTTCCTTACGCAGCATAACTCTTCCGACTACTATGAAGAGTATCGGAGAGGGAGCTTTTGCTAATAATGATAAGCTGAGTACCATAGTATTTAAGGGCGGAAGTGATATTGAAATCCAGAATTTTGCTTTCTATAACTGTCCTTCTCTTGCCTCCCATGATTTTAAGGATACCAGTATTGTTAAGATTGGAGATGGAGCCTTTGCACTTGCAGTTTTAGATGATGGTACCTGTACTAACTTCGTATTCCCTGAAGCCTTAAATAATATTCAAAACTTTGGAAAAGGTATTTTATCGGGCAGAACAGAATTAAAGACAGTTACCATGCCTGCCGGTCTTGGAAGAAGTACAGGAAATGCGGAAGAGCTTCCTGAGAATACCTTTGATGGATGTGGTAAGCTGGAGGTTGTTACCTTCCCTGAAAGCTGTATCAATTTGTCCTTTGGAAGTAATTTCTTCTCAGAAGTTCAAAATCCTGATTTTTATGTAACAGGACCTGCTAAATTATCTGCAAATTCCTCAGAACCGGCTATGCCCAGGAAGTCAACATGGAGTACTTCCATGAGTAATGGGGCACCGGTACCTTATGTATATACCCTGGATGGTAAACAATATTTTGAAATCAGTAACGGTGACTACTTATTGTTAATTGATGATAAAGGTGTGCTGGCATCCTGCAGCTTTTTAGATACCACCGGTGACGGAAGACCGGATCCTACAGAGATTCCTAAAATGGTAATTCCCGATAAAGTAGGAAATAAGATTATTACAGGTATTGCACCGGGCTGCTTTGGAGATAAGGATGATCCGGGTTCTGTATTAAATAATATTGTTGAACTTGAAATTGCTAATGGAAGTAATATTCAGGAAATTGGCGATAATGTATTTGAAGGCGCTGAAAAGATGACCAGTGTGTTCATTGGTGATTCTATCAGTAAAATTGGTGAAAGAGCCTTTGCAGATATTGATACCCTAAAGAAAGCAACTATTGGAAAAAATGTTTCTCAGATAGGAGCAGGTGCTTTTGAAAATTGTGTAGAGCTGGTTGATATTGTATTTATGACACCGGATGATCCCGGAAAGCTTACAAGAGCTAAGATTGGTGACCGTGCTTTCACAACAAATTCCAATTATCTTACCTTTACAGGATTAATTGAAGAAAATTACGGACCTTTCAGTTATGCAATGGACCCGGCAAATTACGTAAATGAAAGAGATGGCGTAAGAATTTGCTATAAGAGTGGTGACCCTACCAATCTTACAGTTATTTTAGATAACAGAAATAATCTGCCTACGCTTATGGATTATCCCAAATTTGAGGATTTAGATGAAGTTATTGTGGATATTCTGGATCAGTCCGGTAATCCAACAGGAGAAACCACAAATCTTTTACAGAAATATAAGGATAATGAAGTATTAACACCAGCGGAAGAGGCGTTAATCAATGCAACCCTGTTTATCGATATTCCTGCCGGAATTAAGTCTATTGATACCAGAGGATACTTAACAAATACCTCTCCTCAGACAGTTCAGGATCAGACTGGTAAGGTAGTTACCAATACCATGAATAAGAGTATCTATTTTACAGATAATAACTCTTACGGAATGAAGTATCCTTATGGTAATACTTATGAGGAATATGGTCTCTTTAACGGAGAAATTTTAGATGCAGAGGTAACAGAGGAAATTCCAAGAGGTGATGACAACATTCTTGGTATCACGATGCATACTGTGGAATATCTTCCTACGATCTCAAATACAGATCTTGCAGCTTTAGGAGAAGAAGACTATACCGGAGGAGCCTTCTATAGCTGTGAAAGCTTACAGAGAGTAGATTTAGGTTCAGGTATGAAGGATTTAGGAAGCCTTCCATTTAACAATTGTATTTCTCTGACAGAAGTAGATGCTACTAAGACTCAGGACTTTATGTCCAATAATAAGATTATTTATAAGACAATTTCTGAATTGGAGGATGGGACACCGGTTACAGGTTTAGAGATTGTTGAAGTATTACATACAAGAGGATTGGGAGGAGATGCAGATGTAAACAGCACAGCTGATCCCTTATTGTCTGATGTAGTTCAGATAGCTCCCGGTGCTTTTATGAATACAAGAATCGGTACAGTTAATTTAGAAGGTACTAGAGAAGAATTAAGAATTATACCTGAGGATTGTTTCAAGAATGATACCGGTCTTGTAGAGACTGTTCTTCCTGCCAATATCAGAATTATTAGAGATGGAGCCTTTGAGAATACGGCTGATAACACTGTAGTATTTATCTATGGTAAGGAAGTAGATATTAAAAATGATGCCTTTAAGGGTAATCCTGCCATTGTAAGAACCTACAAGGATACGGCAGCTCATAATGCTGCTTTAGGCATTCCTAATATTACAGTAAGACCGATTGATGATACCTATAGGGTTACTTTCTATAATTCAGTAAACGGACAGGTAATTAAGACAGAATACGTTACTGCGGGAGGTAAGGCTGAGGTACCTGAAGGAGATGAAATCCCCAAAAATAAAGGATTTAAATTTAAGGGTTGGAGTTCTGATGACTATAAAAAGGTAACAGAGGATCTTGTAATCTTTGCATTATATGAATCAGATGGAACAGCCGGTGGAACCGGTGGTGGTGGAACCGGCGGTGGCGGAACACAGGTACCGGGAGGTTCTGATTTAGATGGTGACGGAAAGCCGGATGTAGATGAAAATGGTAATAAGTTATATCAGCTTACAGTTACTAATGGTACAGGAAGCGGAAGGTATGCGGCAGGAACAAGAGTAAGCATTCAGTCCGGTGCTGCACCTGATGGAGCCGGCTTTACACACTGGACCAGTACAAATAAAGATGTAATCTTCAGTGATGCGACGAAGGCTTCTACAACTATGACCATGCCTGCGGCAGATACTACTGTAGTATCCAACTTTGCAGGATACTATCGATTAGATGTTGTTTACGGAAGCGGAAGCGGAAGTTATCCTGCAGGTGCAAAAATAGAAATCTCTGCAGTAGATGCTCCCCAGGGAAGAAGCTTTGCCAGCTGGAAGAGCTCTACCTCAGGCTTACAGATTGAGAACTCAAGAAAACAGACTACAACTGTTACCATGCCTCAGAGTAATGCGACAGTAACAGCTACCTATATGGATAATGGAAGCATTAGCGGTAACTCTGCAAATAAAGGAAATTCTTCTAACGGAACTAAGATTCAGATTACAAAGCCGGGTATTTTAAATACCGATAAGGCTTCAGCTTACGTAAGTGGATCCTCAGATGGATTTATTGTTAAAATTTCTGAAACTGCGGAAGCAACTGATGCAGTACAGAAAGCATTACAGGCAAAATATCCGGATATGACAAGAGTTAAGTATTTTGCTATGGATATTAGTTTATATGATGCTACCGGTACAAGAAAGATAACCAATACGACCGGATTAAAGATCAATATAACAATACCACTTCCGGAAGCATTGAAAGAATATGCAGGCAACAATAAGATTGCCGCCGTAGTAAACGGACAGATTGAAGATCTGGCACCAAAATTTGTAACGATAGATGGGGTACCATGTATTTCCTTTACAGCGACACATTTTTCTCCTTATACGATTTATGTGGATACAGCTAATTTAGTAATTGGTAATACATTGGATTCCACACCTAAAACCGGTGATGGAATACATCCTAAATGGTTTATCAGCCTTGGACTGGCAAGTCTTTCAATTATCCTATTCTTAAAGAAGGATAAGAGATATGTTACAAAGCTTTCTTAAAGTAGTTTATATCTGATTTAAAGGTGAGAAACTTAAATTTTTAAGTTTCTCACTGTTTTATAAACAAGTTTAGGAGTTAATTTATGAAAATAATTAGAAAAGTAATAGGAACCTTACTTTTAATAACTGCAATGTTAATAACACAAATACCGGTAGTTGAAATAGGAGCAACAGCATCTTCTGATTTTCAAATGGATGGTAATACTTTGGTAAAATATATAGGTAAGGCATCCTCTGTTTCTATTCCTGATAATGTTAAAACTATTGGGAGAGAGGCTTTTGCAGGAAATCAGAATCTTACCTTGGTTAAACTGGGACAAAATGTAAAAATAATAGAACAGGGAGCCTTTCAGGATTGTTCCTATCTAAGTGAAGTTACCTTGAATGATTCACTTATTGCAATAGGAAACGGAGCTTTCAGTAATAATTCATCTTTGAAAAATTTTCATCTTACAAAAAATATTTCAGAGATAGGCTCCGGAGTTTTTTCCGGTTGTAAATTCTTAGCATCTTTAACTGTGGATAAGGATAATAGTTCTTTTATCATAGATAAAAATGCTTTATACGACAGTAAAAAAGAGGTTTTGATTTCTTATATCCCAAATTCTGAGGGGACAGAGTTTTTAATGCCAAATACTGTAAAAAGAATAGATGAGTATGCTTTTTGGGGGAATAATAAGCTGGAAAGAATTGCACTTAGCAATAATTTAGAAGAAATATCAGCTTTTTCTTTTTCAAATTGTAAAAAGTTAACCAGTATATCTATTCCGTATTCTGTGAAAATGATTGATACAAAGGCTTTTGAAAATTGTATAGCATTAGGAATGGTAGAGATACCGGCTTCTGTAGGCTATATTCATACTACGGCTTTTGACGGCTGCCCTTTGTTGATTATTAAAGCTGAAGAGGGAAGTACAGGATATGATTTTTATCAAAATTGGAAAAGCAGCTATAGTGTTAGCGGCAATATGGGAGCTGCCATAGGTAATACTGTAGTTGATGCCTCAGGCAAGGTATATGTAGTAGACAGTGAGGGGAAACTGGTAGAAGTTAAGAATGATGCAGTCGCCGATGTTTCTTCAGGTACAGTACCTGCCATGCATGATCCCAGTAATGTAGATTATATTCCCCTTTCAGATCCATTATTAGAGCAGGAAGATGGTATTTTAGGAAAGACCATGGTAGTTGGTCAAAATGCCACTGTCTTAATAGATCCCAGAGTTCCGACTGTGAATAATCTTACCAGTCGCAGTGTAATGCCTGAAGAAGAGGCAGAGGCGCAGGAAATAGCTGAAAGCGATGAAAAGGGAGATGCCCTTCCAAAGTATGCTGTTGTTAATGATCATATAACAGATTATGCTTATTATCAGGATACAGATTTACGCAAGTATTCCATACCTGTAAATATTACATCAATTGGGGACTTTGCTTTTGCAAGAACAAATTTGGAAAGTATTGCTATACCAAATGGAGTAAAAAGTATAGGTTATGCAGCTTTTTATCATTGTGATAATTTAAATGAAATTTCAATTCCCTCTACAGTAACATGGATTGAACCATCAGCCTTTGCCTATTCGGGCTGGTTGAACAACTGGGCAAATAATCAGGAAGCAGATGATTTTCTGATTGTAGGTGATGGTATTTTGATTGCTTATAAGGGAACTGACTCTTACGTTAATATACCGGAAGGTGTAGAGACAATTGCCCCCGGTTGCTTTATTTCTCACAATGAAATCACCGGAGTGAACATTCCTGATAGTGTGACCGTTATAGGAGAAGAAGCTTTTAAGGACTGTGTAAATCTGACTGCTCTGCATGGAGCCAAGTATGTTAAAAAAATTCAAGACAGGGCTTTTGAAAATACTAATTTAATGGATATTTCCATAGGAGAATATGTAGAAGAAATTGGCTTAGGAGCATTTGCGATGGAGGGTACTCAAGCCAGAAGAGTTACCTTTGCCGGTAATAATCCTATTAGACTGGTACATACTCAGTCCACAGGTAAATTAGGCAATAAGAATTCAAAAACACCCGCTTTTACAGGGAATTGGACAGCTGCTACTAATTTAGATGATAGAATCATTGAAGATACCATATTTGAGGATACAGGCTTAGGATTTATAGGTACTATTGTAAATTATCTTCCTGACGGAACAGTTAATGTGATAGGAAGTCGCAGCATTAAAAATTCTTCTTCCAATGCTATAAATGTAATAAGTACTGTTTCTGGTTGGAATAGTAATGATATCGTAGTAGAGCATGGACATGCAGGAGAGTATGTCTGTTCACTGAAAGAAGAAAGTATCGAGAAAATATTACCTGCTTTCCAAAGAATTTATGGTGAGATAACTCCTGAAATGAAGGTATTTGATGTTGAGCTATTAGATGCTGCGCAGGTTGTATCTTATACTAAGTTTGGCAGTACTCCTCTTAAAATTACAGTTCCCGTTCCCAAAAACATTGAAGGTAATAGGGTACATGTTGTAACTATGGACCAAGATGGTCAATTGGAAAAGGTACAGTCTGATGTGATTACAGATACCTCAGGAGATAAAATTTCTTTTACCACGAAGCATCTTTCTGTTTTTGCAATTTATGCTATGGGAGAAGATGGAAGTGTACAAATTGATGGAGATATTGTAAAAAATCAATTATCTAATCAAAAGGATTATACACCAAATACGGGAGACTACAGTATACATCCTAAATGGTTTATTGCCTTAGCCGTTATTGCGGCAGGCATTGGATTCTTTGCGTATCGTCCTAAAAAATATAAAAGATAGTTGTCACAATTGCTTGTTTTTTCACATATCCTAAAGAAAAAGACAGGAAAAACAAGTGTGGAGAGTAAGAAAACAAATTCAATGTGATGATGAAATTCATAAGGTATACACGGGTAAAAATATTTCGGTAGCTGTTTTAGATACCGGAATATTTTTGCATCCGGACCTAAGTGGACGTTTAATATTATTTAGGGATTTTGTAAGTAAGGCCACAAAGGCCTATGATGACTCCGGACATGGAACTCATGTGGCCGGATGTTTATGTGGAAGTGGATTATTATCTAACGGAAAATATAGGGGGATTGCTCCGGATATCAATTTAATAGTAGGTAAAGTTTTGAATGATACCGGAAATGGAAATATCGAATGGATGGTA
>JAFYWD010000069.1 GCA_017558205.1 Lachnospiraceae bacterium
GTTTTCTTCCACCTCAGAGAGAATCTCCGGTGCAGGAAGCTCTTCCCGTAGCTCCTTTTCTTCCGGTTCCAAAGTCTCTTCTGTTTCTTTTTCACCTACATATGCTTCTGCACTGTTTTTATTCGGCAATGTAGTTTTTGCTGCAGCATAACCGGCAATACCCCCGTTTTGCAGCAGCAAGGATACTGCCAGCAATAGGCTAAGCAGTCGTTTTTTTCTTGTTCTTTTCATAATTTTCCCTTTCTCTTTTGTCACTGTGATTTTTGTTCCAGTTCTTAAAGATACTATTTCAAAAAGGAAAACACCATACCAAAAGTGGTCACAATTTATGACCGGTTTTGGTATGGTGCTTTTATGATTAACTTGTTATTATCTTTTACTTAATACAGGAATACATTTACTCCGAATATCTGCACTAAATATTTGCTTGATGTTAATTTTCGGAAACAGGAATACTATTTCCCTTATACTTTTACGTCCCCATCAATCAGAAAATGATTAATGGGGACGTAAATAGTGATAATTAACCTGCCACCTCAAATTCACAGGTGATATCTTCAAAATTACTTTCCTCTGTCACATAGGTCAGACGAAGGATGATGGTTGCCCTTCCGCTTTCTGAACCTAGGGCCGGCTCTCCCTCCAGACCTCGTTTTATGGTAACGCTGTATTCATTTCCTTTTACGGCATCCCCGGCAAGCTTTAAGATATATTGCTCCTTCTCTTCTCTTCCGTCTCCCAAATCAGTATTGCTTAAGGTTAACGACTCTACTGTCTGGCGAATGGCCTCTACTGCCTCTTCCACTGTGAGAAGCTTGGGAATGGTAAATTCATAAGGAATATCTACTGCTGCTCCATCGCTGTCCTTCAGGCTGAGAATACGGAAGCTTCCTTCAATCTTTCCGTCCTTTTCCATAGTAGCTGCTTCATAAGCTACATTTTTAGCATAAAGTCGAAGGTGGGGATAATCCTTCAGATTTACGGTATTTCTGATGGAAGATAAAATCTCTTCTATCTGTGTCTGATTCGTAATTTTTCCATTGCTCCACTGACTCACAGCAGCAATAACCTCTGCTTCCAGCTCTCCGGGAGTTGTGTACATTCTTTCGATCACAAAGACAGGGGTAAGCCTTCTTTGAGTCTGACTTATCACATCTGTTAAAATTACAGTGTACTCAATTTTACCAGCTGCCGTTTTTGTGGGAGCCTGGGCAGTTCCCGTAATTGTATAGGTCAAATCACTGTCTACGGCCACAATCTTCGCCAGCTGTTCCTCCACAAGACCTCTGTTTTCCTCTACCAGTCGTCTAGTATCAGCTCCGCTGTAATTTAAAGAAAGATTCTTCCAGGAAACAGCATCGATCGCTTTTTTGGCAGCCTCCAGCTGAATAGGCATTTTCGGCAAGGTTACTTTAAGATTATGAGTTTCCGCCTTTGTCCCTTCCCCAAATTCTGCCCGGATGGGAACTGTTACGGTAGATCCGTAAATCTTCTTATTTTTCTCATAAACAGTTTTTAATGCTTCCTTTGATAAGGTAAGCTCGATCTTATCTTCACCGGCAATCTCTTTTACCTTAATCAGACTGTCAGCCTTGGTTTCCCGAATAGCTTCCACTTCCCAGTCAATAGTTTTTGTATAAGGAATTTCCACCCGGTAGGTTCCCTTACCGGCTTCTTCCGTAGGAATAAATTGATCTGATA
>JAFYWD010000070.1 GCA_017558205.1 Lachnospiraceae bacterium
TCCCATAGTTAGCAGAAATAATATGACTAAAATGGGAAGGGCAGTTAAAATATAAAAGGAAGGCGTTACTCCCCAAAGAACCATCATAATGGCTACCACACCAAAGGATACCAGCATTTTAAATCCGTTCACCAGCATTTTAGAAAACAAAAGAATATATTTGGGAAGATATATCTTAGTAATAATACTTTTATTCACCCTAACCATATCAACGCTTCCCGAAATACTTCTGGAAAAAAATCCCCACATAGTAATTCCGATAAAGATGAATACGGGAAAATAATTTTCCGAAGCACCAAATACTACACCAATGATCAGTATATAAATCAACATGGTACATACCGGCTCTATCATCCACCACAGCCAGTCTAAGTAGGAATTGGCTACCTCTGACCTTAAATCTGCCCTGGCTGAACGTATGGCATAGCCACTGTACTTTTTGACATCCCTCAGAAACTTTGCAACATAACGCTTTAATCCCTTTAAAGACATCCGGATATTAAAAAGATCCATAGCATAATCTCTCTTTCTCTCATTAGTTTTCCTATCATACTTCCGTCTGCAAACCTTACTTTATTTTTTCATTTCTATCGCCTCAAGCAACCACTTCTTGCATCTTTCTGTCTCACGCTCAATATCCGAAGATAAAACGGAATAGTCAACCGGTTCATGAAGATTGGTATTTTCCATAACTTCCTTAACACTTTCAGCAAACCTTCCCCCAATATCAAACAGCTCTGCCAAGGTATCAAAACGGGAACCTCCTCTTTGTCTGTTTACCAGCACAATATAGTTCCTTCTGAATACCAGAGAAAAACACAAACCATGATAGGAATCGGTAACAATAAACTCTGCATTCTTCATGTGATAAATCAACTCATAAATTGTTGCCTTCTCCAATATTCCGTAATTACGCAGAATATTAACCTTCTCCTCCGGGTTAAACTGTTTATCTGTAACGGATACCAAGCGCAGGTTTTTCTTTCTTGCCAGATTTTGTAAGGCTTCTGCTTTTTCCGGTGTAGGATCCAGCATATAGGCAAACAGGAATTTTCCTTCTGTTTTTCTATATGCCCGTCTTGCAAACTCTGCCCAATGCCTGGAATCTGTTAAAAATACCGGGTCTAACACCTGCGTTGCTTCCACGTTAAATTTATTTTTACAAACCTCCACCCCTTCAAACTCTCTTACTGCCACCCGGTCAAATCTTTGCATCAAAGAACCGGCTTTACCTATTTCGCTCTCAGGAAAGAAGGTTTCTGTATTCCCAAAGGAGGTTGAATAAGAAATCTTCTTTTTTGTATCATCTACAAAATCCAGTAAAAATGTATATCCACTACTAATAAAAGCCTCGTAATACCATAACACATCAGAGCCGACGATAAAGGTATCAATGTATTGATTCAGCTCATGCATCCTCTCAGGACTATACTTCGCCGTCATACGGTATCTATTCTCCAGATTAAACTTCCCGGCATCCTTCCTGTCAAAATCCGGTGGTGAAACAACAGTTACCGAATATCCTTCATCTGATAAATAACGATACAAAGCATAACTTGTTAAAGTAGAACCATAATTGGAATAAGGTGTTTCAATCCACCATCCTAAGATTCCTACATCCATAATTGCCTTTTCTGCATATCTTAATGATTTGGAAAAAGAATCTCCCTTTGCCAGATGCTTAAAAAAGCACTGATGGTTTTCCGGTTCCCAGGTAGGCCGTATAATAGCACCGTTTGCTTTTTCTGAAATGTCCAGCACTGTCTTTAAGGGGACCTCTTCCATACACCGGATTTTAGAAAAAATCTTTCCAAACAACTCCTTCCCTTTGGGGGAATTACATAGTACCAGTGAGGTGCCTCTTTTATCATCCCACCTTGCCTTAAATTGGCTTACCCCCCAAAAGTCACCAAGGGTAATATCACCCACTCTGTTACTGTTTGCATACTTGCAGTGAAAGCAGGCTTCCATCATGGATAAGCCGGGTAAAAAGGCATTGAAAAAATGACCATTATGGTAATCATAATGAATAGTTCCATCTGTAAACTCTATTGCCAGTAATTTTCCCCAGCCATATTTCTTATCTCTAAAATCTACCTTTTTTATCTCTTTGTCCGGACAAACTTCATCTAAAAATTTTTGATATGCCATGGGAGAAGGTGTTCCGTGACAGAGAATATCAACGGTATACAAATACTCATACTGTTTTCCATTTAAATAGGCCTTTAATCCGGCAACCTGACAGGGTGTTCCGCTAAACAATATAGGAATATTGGCTTCTGCTTTTTTCTTAACATCCTGATAAATCTCTCCTATTTTACTCTGTAAATATTTCGATTTATAAGTTTTAACAAGCTCTTCCTTTTTCTCTACTGCAATATGGGATACCCCTCTGAAATCTTCATCAAAAGCAGCACCGTATACAACCCCTCCCTGTTCCGCAATATATTCTGCAAGACAAGGAAAAACACCGCCGCTGCCGGCAATCTCCCTTAATTCATCATTGGCCCACACTGCATAGCTTTTAACCTCTTTGTCAGCCTCTTTTTTATGCTCTGATAATGCGGGACATATCTTAGCACACAGACCGCAATCTATACAGGTTGAATCAATTTGGGGATAAGCAAAGCCATTGCTTTCCTCTGCCATATGTATTGCCCTCGGCGGACAAATATTATAACAGGCACTGCAGCCTGTACAAGCTGAATGAGGAACGATATCGATTTTTTTCATATATCCTGATTTCCTTTCTTAAATTCCGCTGATCATATTCCATAGCATGTAACCCTTTACTGCCTTATCCTTCTCCTCTGTGGCTATGGATAATATTTTCTCCCTCTTTATATTCCTTCAACAGCAGCCTTAAATTTCTTTTATTTCTTAGAAAGCTGTCTAAAGGAGTATAGCTGTCTCTACTGCTTAACTTCAGGTTATATTTCCTTAAATAATAGCTGTATTCCTGAGTAAAATCCTTAATACCTTTATGGATTTCACAAATCCCCTCCCTATTTTTATTCTGTTCTCCATAGATAAAATCTATGGTTCCATCCTCTCTGTCCCCATATCTTAAAAGTGTTTTCTCCGGAGATGAGAATAAGGCTTCCACACCTATAATCTCTCCGTCACTCATATATGTTTTCTTATGATTATCCGTATTTCTCCAATATTCATTGTCAAAGGCAAAAGGAAAAATTAAACCATTCTGTATATGCTGCTGGGTAATTCTGTCTGCTGAAGCACCGATTTGCGCTCCGATTACCTTACCCTTAAAGCCGTAGCTTTTTTTAAGCAAATAGTTTAAATAGACAATGGATTTACCATGCCAGCCTACATCAACAATGCATATATTTTTACACTCTTCCACTTCAGACAGAAAATACCTTTTGGCTGCCTCCCGGGATTTGCGAAAAAGCTCTCTGATTTCCTCCTGCTTTGCCAGAAGACTGTCTCTCAATATTGGATAATTCTCTTCACTCAGCACTGCTTTAGTATCTATACCGTCATTGATCAGTGCCTTCTCCATCTGTCCGATTCCGCATTCCTGCAGAACCTTTTTGATGGAATTCTTTTGTTTACTACTATAAATTCTTGCTTTTATATTCTTATCTATATACTCTTCAGGAAAATCCTGAAAAACCAATTCAAAGGATGCCGCTCTGGAAAAAATCAGATAGCTGCTTTCTGCTTTTCCAAAATATTCCCGGTATATTTTCTCCAAGATATCCCCATCTCTTGCCACAAATAAAAGCTTATCAATTTTTTCCTGCTCTACCAACCGGTTTAAAAACTGACTAAAGCCACAGGTCAGAATCCCTCCATAGACAAAGCCATATTCATAAAACAGGGAACAGGAATTACTTCCGGAATGTAATTTCAGATTCACTATCTGGTTATATAGCTGTACTGCCACATTTTCCTGTATATGGGATCGATAGGGAGCACCTGTTGAATTAACATTTTTATAAAGTACACAGGTTTTATTTTTCAAGGGTGTTGCGGTAAGGTATAATACCTTCTCTTTTCTTTCCTGCTCAGCTTCCTGCCACTTTTCTAAGTGATTTTCTTCTATCAGTCTATCAGCTGTCAAAGCTCTCTCTTCCTTCTGATTCACTCTGATAAATACTCTTTTATTTTTTTCTTTTGCCTGTTCAATTAACTGAAATATCCTTTGATTTTTTATGGAAAAGTCTGCTAATAAAGCTTCATACTGCTCCTTGTAAGCTCCGGGAACCTGCTTCGTCATTTTCATCGTTTCCGCTAATCCCGGACAGACTGTATAGGTCTCCAAAAGTACCCATAGCTGTTCCTCTGACAAAGAAAAATAAAATAAAACCTGCCAAAAATCTATAACAAGAATTTCCTTCTCCTCCAACAGCTTCCACAGCAGCTTTTCATCAAAGGCTACCGGTTGCTTTGACTCCGGATAAATTAAGCGCTCTCTGATTCTTCCTCTTCTATCTATCGGATGCTTTTTTAAGACTCCATAATTCCAAACCAAACCTGCCATACGGGCTGCCCTTTGGGCCAGCTTATCAGGTCTTCCGTAATTATGGTTATAATACCTCATTTCCTCTACAAGAACCTGGTTTTTTCCTATGATATTGGTATTAATATACTTTCTTACTTTATTAACCATTTTTTCCATTCATCCCATCATTTATTTGGAAATCAGTATGTTGGCTACTTTTCTTACCAGATCTCTTCTTTTGGAGCCCCTGGGCATTATTTTATCCATTTTTCTGTAAAGCTTACCTATGGCACCGTCACCTGAAATAATATTAATATTATTGCCACCCAAAATATACAGTTCTTTATTACCATCACCGAACACATAGCTTTTTCTGATACAGGAGCTGTCGTCACTGAGACCGTTCCAAAAATCAGCCATGGATATGGCGGAACAGTTCCCGTAAATCAAATCTTCGGAATTTGTAGTTGCAAACACCTGATGATCAA
>JAFYWD010000071.1 GCA_017558205.1 Lachnospiraceae bacterium
ATAACCTTCTTCTCCATTTACCGCCTCACCTACTACTGTGTAGCCTTTATCTTCTAAAATTTTCCTCAGAATCTTTCTGGAAGTTCTGGAATCATCTACAATTAAAATATCTGCCATATATCTTAATCTCCCGTTTATAGTATATTGAATGCTTCTCCTAATACAATGACTAAATCTACATCCTTTGATAAAAGCTTCATAGGAATTACCAACAATTCTTCTGCTTCAATGGCTGTAGCCTTAAGATAATATTCCGGAGGACATAAATCAAGAGTCTCATCCTTCAGACTTAACTTACTGGTAGCCAATCCATTAATACAATTCACAATTTCTCCGATGGCATCAAGCACATCTTCATCTACTGTATTGAAAACTTCCTGTGCATAAAAACCGGCAGCTTCACAAAGCGATCTTTCCTTTCCCACTAAACATGTGGTGAAGCCGGTTTCCCCGGATACCTTCTGTAAAGAACCGTTTTCAAACTCATGACGATTAGTAAGAAAACCTCTTCCTATACTGATATCTATGTCTACAAGACGCATTAATGTTCTCACTGCCACACTGGCAATATCTTCATATGCCAAAGCTTCCTGAGGCATAAATAATGTGAGAATCTGATCAATATCATCACATTTTAAAATTTCTATATCAGATGAGGTAAAACCATTATCATATTGGAAATCAATTAAAAGCTGCTCTAACTGTTCAATGAGCATCAGTCTTTGATTCTCTAATGCCTGAGCAAAGGCTAAGTAGGAATTCTCCTGCTTCTTCAACAGATTCTCTACCTGAGCCTCTGTCAGATAGCCTTCTTCTATGGCAATATCTCCGAATCGCATATCCATAATAGCCTGTAATCTATTAATACGATCAGCCTCCTCCTGGCTGATTAACCCTTCTGATACCGCAATAATTCCCAGCTTAGCACGTACCTTTCTATGGGCATCCAATAAATCCATCAGCTGTTCCGCTGAAAGCAATTTCTTTTCTTTTAGATAGTTTCCTATAATACTGGCTATCATGTATTATCCCCCTGTATATAACTACTCTCCATAAAAAATTTCCATTTCTTTCCTATGTAGAATTATGTATTGATTATACCAAATAGCCTTGTATTATACAAGAAATAATTTTATTTCAAGCTATTTGTCTGACAAATTTGTTAATTTATCACAATATATCCGCTTCCCTAGGGAATATATACACGTATCATACGAACAATTTGGCCTTCCTCTACCACTATACTTGTATTATTCGGTGTAAAATCATATACGATTTCTGTAGTGTCTGTTAAAAAATCTCCCGGATAATATATTACCTCTCCCTTATCCAGATCAGAGCTGTCTGCAAATTCAAAATCTGCTGAAACCCTTATGGTAGCTTTACCTATAGGATAATAGGATTTCGCATCATTGTAGCCATGTTCAAAATATACACCACTGTCATTGTGCCACAAATCATAACCACCATTCTCCATTCCTCCGTTAATAAAAAGAAGGCCGGATTCCAATGTCTCCATAGTGTCTACCAATACTTCCTTTCCACCTATTACAATAATATCCCCTTCTTTTAAATTCGAGATATCTACCATGTCATATAAATCATAAGTATAAACTGTAACATCCAGCTGCATTGCCCCTGTATCATCTACATAAGCATCTCCCTTTTCAAAGGAAACAGACAAAGTACAATTATTCAGATCATTCATATCTATCGTTGCTGGAAGAGGCATGATTTTTGTACCTTCTATTCCCTGTTCTTCTTTTGTCTCCTCTTCTGTCATATCATCTTCCGGTACTGCTGCTTCTTCCACAGCCTCCTCTGACTTGTCGTATACTACTTCTTTTTCTTCTTTTATTGTACAGCCTGTACACATACAGCAAAGCATTAATAATAAAATTAACTTTTTCATCCTTTTCCTCCTTATTTCAAATACAACTTCCTATTTTCCTACTATTAGAATTTTTATTATTCTTAGTTTAGCATGATAAACAGCATGTGGGCAACTCCTACTATTATACTTTTTCTTCTATTTTTCGATGTTTATTTTATGTATTGTGATGTAAAAGTGACACAAAATCTAT
>JAFYWD010000072.1 GCA_017558205.1 Lachnospiraceae bacterium
CTGACTAACAGACAGGTATATCCTAATAATAAATACTTTAACGAAGAATATTCTGATCCGGTTTATTCCAAGGAGGAATACCGTAGGCTGGAGCAGCTGGCAAACAGCAGAGGAATGAGCCTGCTTGCTGAAATAGACTCTCCTTCCCATGCAACAGCTTATATTGAATATGCCAATAATAATCCGGACAACCTTGACTGGTTAAAGCCTATTAACACTACCGATAATGGTTCCAACGACTTTGGACCTTTTAAGAATCATATGCTGGAATTGGATGTGGATTCTTCGGATGAAGCAAAAAAACAGAACGCCATCAATGCCAGAACCTTTATCAGTAAATTATATGAGGATTATCTGGCAGGAGAAAATCCTACCATTACCAATGATACGGTACATATAGGAGTAGATGAATACTGGGATGACTCAGATAAAGAGCCCTTCCGCGAGTATATTAATTACCTGGCAGAAGTAATGGGGCAATATGGCAAAACAGTCCGTATGTGGGGATCTTTGAAGAATTTTAATGGTACTACGCCTATTGATCCGGACAAGGTAGTAATTGATGTATGGAATGTAGTTAAGGAAGAAGATCCTATGGCCAGACTGGCAGAAGGATTTCGACTGGTAAATGTTCCTCAGCCTTACCTTTATACCACACCCGGTAGAGATCATAAGGATATGGTAGGAGAGGAATATTTATATAAACAATGGGATCCTGTAATTTTTAGTGAGAATGGAGTTATCAGAGCAGAAGCAGGAGAGCCACTGTTACTGGGAGCAAAAGCAGCTTTATGGGGTGATGAGTTCCGTGAAGGAATTACAGAAGCAGATCTTCATGAAAGAATGCTGCGTGCAGTTGCCATTACAGCTGAAAAAACCTGGGGAGCCCAGACACCGGAGGATAGCTATATTGATTATCAGATGGCCTTTGAAGAGCTGAAGGAAGGCCCCGGTACTGAAATTGGCTATCATATTGAAAGTCTTACAGATACTGTAGTAAGCTATGATCTTACCCGGGCAAAAGAAGAAGAAGGAAAAATCATTGTAACAGATGACAGTGGAAATAATTACCATGGAGAAGTATCAGGTGGTAATCTTGTTACCATAGATGGTGACACAATGATTGAGTTTGACGGAAATACCCTGATGACCACTCCGTTAACAACCCTTGGTTATCCTTACACCATTTCCTTTGATGTAAGGGCTAAGGAAGGAAATACAGCCGACTCCCTTCTGTTCAGCGGTTATGACGGACAGCTGAGGGCAGCAGAACAGGAAGGAAGTATTACCATCAGACGAAGCTTCTTCGTTCAGAAATCCGGTTATGTAATTCCTACAGACAAAACAGTAAATGTGACGATTGTGGGTACCTTCCAGAATACCAAATTATATGTAGACGGAGCATTAGTGAAAGAATTCCGCTCTGCAGACAGCAATCAGGCAGAGGATGCCTGGAGTACCTTTGTATTCCCAATGGAAGAAATCGGAAAGAATTTTAAAGGCTATATAGGAAATATTAAGGCCTATAACAAATCCTATCCTCAGTCTGTTCTGAATAATTTAGATTCCTTAGAGGAAATAAATGTAGCATTAAATAAAGAAGCCTATGCAGAACGGCTGGGAAATGATCCGGGATTAAATACAGGAAATCTGAAACGTCATCCTGCCTGGAAGGCAACTGATGGAGATATTTCCGATCCTAACTCGTATTGGTTAAGCTCCAATAATAATAACGATTACCTGATGGTTGATTTAGAAGAAGAGCACATGATTTCCAGTGTAAAGGTAATCTGGAATAATAACCAGCATGCTACTGCCTTTAAGGTTCAGGTTTCTGAGGACGGAAAAGAATTCAGGGATGTGGAAAGTGTTACCGGCAATACAGCGGCTGAAAATCATATTAACTTTGCAACTCCCGTAAAAGCACGTTTTGTAAAAATCCAGGGAGTTACCAGAAGCGGAACCTACTATGGTATTAAGGAGCTGGAGGTTTATCAGAAACAAGAATTATCAAATTTCCATATTGTTTCTTTTCAGGAAGAAGACGGAACTCCTGTGATGGAGCCTAAACGGGTAACTGATGGAGAGATCTTAGCAGAACTGGAAGAACCTAAAAAAGAAGGCTATATTTTCGTAGGCTGGTATACAGAGGAAGGGCAGTTCGCAATTTCCACAACACCAATTACCTCTGACATCACCTTAACAGCTCATTGGTTATACGTGGGAGAGATGGAGGAAAACAGTCATATTGTTTCTTTCCAGGAAAAAGATGGAACTTCACTGATGGATCCCCAAATTGTAAAAGATGGAGAGACCTTGGCAGATCTGTCAAAACCTGTAAAAGAAGGTTATATTTTCCTGGGCTGGTATACAGAGGCAGGTAAGTTTGCAATTTCTACCACACCAATTACTTCTGATCTTACCTTAACAGCTCATTGGTTATACGTGGGCGAGGTACAGGAAAACGACCATGGTGAGGTAATGGATCGTTTAGAGCAGGAAGAGCAGCAAGAGGGAATTGCCATTGCTGACAAAGTATGGGCAGCAGGCATTAAGGAGCTTACTTATACCGGTAAAAAGCTGACCCAGGCAATCCGTGTTTATGATGGAACTAAGCTGTTAACAGAAAAGAAAGATTATACGGTAACTTATAAGAATAACCAGAATGCATATACCCTTAAACGAGATGGAGCAGAAGGGAAATATACTTCCAAAGCACCACAGGTAAAGATTACCATGAAGGGAAATTATAAAGGAAGCAAGACCATTAACTTCCAGATTTTACCTTTGAATATTAATGGGGAAGGCTTTGCAGCTGATGATCTTTATTTTGACAGTAAAGCAAATAAAACAGCTCAGAAGCTGAGTCCTGTGGTTACGGCAAACGGTAAAAAACTGAAACTGAATAAAGACTTTACTTTATCAGAGGCAACTGTGGATATCAGTAAAGCCTTAGACACTCCTTATGCGATTACCATAACAGGAAAAGGAAATTATGAGGGTGTCAGAACTATCAATGTGGCAGTAGGAACAGCAAAACAGGATATTGCCTTAAGTAAGGTTAAGGTTTCCTTTAATATGAATGGAAAGAAGGTAGCCAAGCCTCAGGTAGAGTGGAAGGATGGCGGATATACCTTCACAGATAGCCAGCTGGAAGTAACCTATAAAAATGAGAAATTAACGATTGATAGAGATTTTGAAATTGTTGGTTACGATAAGAATGACCAGGTAGGAACAGCTACCCTGATTCTTCAGGGAATGGGTGGCAACAGACCGGCTGAGGAAGGAACCGGAACAGGAAGTGCCTATAACTTCCACGGTCAGAAACGTATTACCTTCCAGATTACGGGAACACCTATGAGCAAGGTTCAGGTAAATATACCTGAGACAGCGAAGAAAAATGGTTATCCCTATGAGGGAAAAGCCATTGAGCTTTTAAAGAAAGATGGTGTTACTGTAACATTATCAGACGGAGTAACTCCTGTAGATGCTGATAACTACAGTGTGTCTTATAGTAAACATGTAAATAAGGGAACGGCCACAGTTACCCTTACAGGAAAACCGGAAAGAGGATTTACGGGAACCAGGAAGACTACTTATAAAATAGTGGCAGAAAAACTGACAAAAGATCATATTCGTTTTGTATCAGAAGAAGCTACCACACCTGTTATGAAGGGAGGAGCAAAGCCTCAGGTAAGAGTTCAGGTAAATGGCATCACTTTAAAGGAAGGAACTGACTTTACCGTAACCTACAGTAACAATAAGAAGGTAACTACTGATGCCAGGAAAGCAACTGCTAAGATTAAAGGTAAGGGTAACTATGCCGGAGAAGGAACTTTAGAATTTGCCATTGAAGGTAAGGCTATAGATAGTGAAGGTATTACGCTGGTAGCTAAGGATCTGGTATTAAAGAACGGTAAATTTGAACAGAAATCCTTTAAGGTATATGATGCAGACGGAAAAGTGCTGAAGGCAGGAACTGATTATCTAAAGAATGTAGCTTATACAAAAACAGCGGAGGATGGCAGTGAGGTAGCTGTTTCCAACCCTCAGCCCGGTGATGAAATAACCATTACCGTAACCGGAGCAGGAGATTACAAAGGAAGCGGAGAAACTGCGGCTACTATCAGTACTACCTATCGTCTGATGTCAGCTGAATATGATATTAGTAAAGCAACCATTAAGATTGAAGATCAATATTATAATGGAAGCAAAGTAACCCTGAAAGCTATTAAGGAAATCTTTACCACAGCTCACGTAAAAGGTAAATCACTTTTTGTAGGAGAGGAAGCTTCCTTTGAAATTCTGGAGGATACTTATCAGAAGAATGATAGGAAGGGAACTGCCAAAGTAACTATCCGTGGACTGGGAGAATTTGCCGGTGAAAAGGTAGTAAGCTTTAAAATCAAAGAAAGAAATGTAGAAGATGATAAGAACTGGTGGGACTATATTTTCAATGGCTGGAAAGATGAGGATCCCAAGGAAGATGTAGGAGAAGGGGAAAATCAGGAAGGAGAGGAGGAACAGGTTAGTGGGAACTATGCCATTTATCCCATTCCTCAAAGCATTGTCTATAAAAAAGGTGGTTTTACCCCTGCTTCCATTAACATCGTGAAGGAATCGGAGGTTGATGAAGCTACTATCAACTATGTGAAGGAGGTACTGACACAAAATCAGGTGTCTTACCGGATTTCGGATACGATCCTGGCAGGAGGGAATAATCTCCTGCTGGGTATTAAGGGAAGTGGAGAAATTGTTGACAACTATGTAACGGTTGGCGCAGGCAAGCTGGAGATTGCAACAGGGAATTTCTGGGAGAAACCGGATTCCCATGTGGTAAATGTGGATAAGAATGCCATTGTCATTTACGGTTCAGATACTGACAGCGTATTCCACGGAGTAGCTACCCTGAAAATGATGTTTTCCTCCCGCCGGGGAGAAAAATTCCCGGCAGTACAGATTGAGGACTTTGCCACAGTAGAGACAAGAGGATATATCGAAGGCTTTTATGGCTCCTGGAATCATCAGGCCCGTATAGATTTAATGCGCTTTGCCAAGGATTATAAAATGAACAGCTATGTCTTTGCAGCAAAGTCAGACCAGTATCATACCGGAAAGTGGAATGAGCTTTATCCTGATAATCTGCTGAACGAATTTCGTGAGCTGGTAGCAGTAGGAGAGGAAACTAAGGTAAGATTTGGCTGGTCCGTTCACACAGGTGCCTTTTTCAAGGATATGAATATTCCTACAGATGAGGAAATGGCACAGGAGGGATATGCTGCCAATACCAGCTTTGATACTTATCGAACCAGATATGCACAGCTGATGAATAAGTTTGACCAGCTGATTAATATTGGTGTTAAGCGTTTTGATGTTTTAAATGACGACTTTGGAAGTGGAGATATCCATAAGGTTGTTCTTGTATTAAACCGTATCAACAAAGATCTGAAGGCCAAGGGCTGTGAGAGCATTACCTACTGTCCACAGGGCTATAATAAAAGCTGGGCCTTGGGAGGTTACGGTAAACAGGGACAGGAGCTGGATTCCTTCAGTAACCTGGATCCTGATATTAAAATTTACTGGACAGGGGATGACGTAAATAAACCCATTACCCAGGAAACCGTTGATTTTGTAATAGAAAGATCCCATAACCATCAGCCGGATTTCTGGTTAAATTATCCGGTAAATGAGCATGCAGGAAGCGGAATTTTCTTAGGCCATATTAAGCATTATGCAAGAGATGGTGTAACAGGTCTGGCCGGCTTTCATTCCAATCCCTGCCGTTATCCATACGCCAGTAAGGTAGGCTTATATCAGCTGGCTGCACTGGTATGGAATAATAATAATTTTCTTGCCAATGCAGAAACGATTTGGGAAAGTGCCTTTGATTATTTACAGCCGGAAGTAAGGGATGCTTATTTTAAGATTGCTAACAATATTTCAAATGCACCCAATTCCTCACGTGTAGGAAACAGCTTCCCGGAATCTGATTATATTGAACAGCTGCTAAACACAGTGTTAGAGGAATTAAAATCAGGAGAAAATATTAAGAATAGCGAAAATATTGCTGACCTTAAAGCAGAATTTGAAGCTATCCTTTCCGCCATCGAAGAGTTTAACAGTAAGTGTAATTCCAGAGAGCTGGTACAGGAATTAACCCCCTGGCTCAACTCCCTACGGGATCTGGCTACAGCAGGAAGAGATATTCTTGAGAGTGCCATTGCCCTGGAAGAGAATAATTTTTCTCGTTCCTGGGAAAAGCTCAGCAGTGCTTCTACTGCTCACAGTACAGCCTTTACCTATAAGGCAAATGAAGATCCCAGTCATGATAAAATGGCAATGGCAGGTTCAAAGAGGATTGAGCCTTTTGTAAGTGCAGCCATAGCCCATGTTACCAATACTTTAACACCGGTATTAAATCCGGATGGTGCAGAGCCTGTGTTATTTACCAGATTAGGTGGTGTTGACAGAACTGACGATGATAATGGGAAAAAAATGTATGATGGTGATGAGTCAACAGTAGCAGTTTGGGATGTAGTGCAACAGGCAGGAGATTATGTAGGACTGGATCTGAGAACTGCTACCAAGGTAACAGAGGTTACCATTGTTCAGGGAAAAACTGATACTGACCATGATATCTTACATAAAGCACGTTTAGAATATTCCACAGACAGGAAAACCTGGAGTACCATTGATACGGCAGAAGTAACTGTCAATGGCCATTTGATTACAGCAAAAAATCTGGATATTACTGCCAGGTATGTAAGATATTATCTTTATGAAACAGGCACTGAAGGTAAGGCAGATTACTGGACACATATCAGGGAATTTACCATCAATCAGCCGAAAGCTACCGGAGACAGGGTTTACACCAATGTGGAAAGCCTGAAGGCAACTGCCCTTACGCTGGAGGGAACAAAGGTAAGTATCCGGGGAATTGAAACTGTAACCTTGGAGCCCGGTCAGTATGTAGGTATTAAATTGTTACAGCCTACAGTAGCTCACACGTTAGAAGCTTCCATGACAAATCCTGAGGGTCTGACACTGGAATACTCTTATAATGAAGTACAGTGGAGTGAGGTTGCACAGGATACTGCCGGAGTTGCAGTGAAATATCTTCGTGTGATTAATAAAACAGAAAATGCGATCACTACCGGTATTGAAAAGCTGGAAGCAAACCTTCAGGAATTAAAACCGGAGCCGGTACTGTTATCAGCTGATATGAACGGAGGAATTAAAACCGGTACCTACAGTCTTGCTGTAGATGGAGACCGCTCAACCTTTGTGGAAACCAAGAGCAATCAGCAGGCAAATAACTTTATTATCTTTGATCTTGGAAAAAATATTGAGGTTCATGATGTAACCCTGGTAACCACAGATGGAGACCAGAGATTTTACAAAGCGACAATACAAATTTCCACAGATAATTCCCGTTGGACAGATATTGGAACCATCAATAATGATATGATATTCCAAGAGCCGCCTTACAGACATTTTACCTGTAATGGAGGAGGAAAGCCTGCCAGATATTTAAAAATTCTTATTACTGAAAATGCTAATTATACCTTAAAGCTTCATGAAATTGAGATTAATAAGCAGGTAGAAGGTGGAAAACAGGCAGAGACGATCGTAACCACCCTTACTGGAAAGACGGAAGCAGCTATTGACAACAATATCGGTACAGCCATGGTAATTGATGCTCCGGCAGGTGGTTCTCTGGAATATCGTATTTCTGAGAATACCAATGTTACCCGTGTAAATATCATGACGGGAGGCAGTGGAAATGGAAAGGTTTATGCAGTAAAAGAAGATGGAACTGAGGTTCTGTTAGGATCACTGAATCAAAGTGTTTCCGAGTTTGATACCTCAGCTCATGTACCTGTAATCTCCATCAAATTAAAATGGGAGCAGGCGGAAAAAGTATCACTCCATGAAATTATGCTGGTACGTGGAAGCTACACAGGAACAGATATTGGAGTTTATGTGGAACCCATTACCGTTACCGAGCCGATTACAGATAAAAAATTATTGAGCCAGGGACAGCCGGTGGAGGTTTCCGGTGCTGAAAATGCTAATAATAACAAGAAAAATGTAATTAATGACGGAATTGATCTTGGTACCGATGCCAGTGAAAGATGGGATAGTAATTATATTAAGAAGGGAAGCTTACGTCCTGAGGAAACATCCTGGTTTACCATTGATTTGGGAACAGCTCCTGTTTTGATTGATGAGTTATACATTCATTTTTATAAGAAGGTATGGCCAATGGATTATGAAATTCAGGTATCTAACGACAATACCAACTGGTATACGTTAAGGAAGTTTACAAGAGAAGCAGGAGATGAGCTTCATCCCAGTGATCGTATCACTCTGGAAACGCCTGTTCATGCCCGCTATGTAAGATGGTTCTTTAAAGAATTAAATAGTAATGCAGCAGGAAATGGAGTAGCTGTAACGGAAGCACAGGTATTTGGAAGAATTATTAATGCTGATGCTGAAGTTAGCCAGGTAAGTCAGGTGGAAGATATCACACTTTCCCAGGGAGAACAGTTTACACGTGAAAAACTGCCGGTATTTAACAGGGTAACAGTAGCTGTAGAAGGAAAAGAGGAAGCGGTAACAGTGGATGTACCTGTTTCTTTCCCGGAAACAAATGTGGAAGCAGATGTGGTGATAACCGGACAGCTGCAATTAAACGGCATCAAGAATTCTACAGATAAGAAAGTGGAGGTACAGGTATTGGTAGCCCCACAGCAATAATTGTCTGTGTTAAAGTAACTGAAAACGTAACTGTGTAGGTACAGTTGCATGGAAACAAAAGAGAAGGAAGAAAAATGAAGCTAAGACAACATTTAGCAGGATTATTGGCCGGCTGTATGCTGATGACCTCAGTGGTACCTTCTTATGCAGCACAGGTCATAAATCCTGAAAACAAT
This sequence comes from Lachnospiraceae bacterium, assembly GCA_017558205.1. Taxonomy (GTDB): domain Bacteria; phylum Bacillota; class Clostridia; order Lachnospirales; family Lachnospiraceae; genus SFDP01. Next base: position 8,937 of record JAFYWD010000072.1, read on the forward strand.
GTAATTTTAACAGAAGAGGCAGGGGAAGAAATTCCCTCTGTCTCTGCCAATCAGGTAGCCTTTTTTGATTTTGAAAAGGATGAGAAAAATACTGTTTCCGGCTCCGATCTGGAGGGAGAAATCTCCGGTAACAGTATTAGGATAGTCGAAGGACAGGGAATCAGCGGAAATGCCTTAAAAATGGAGAAGGTAGCAGACTCCTATTTTAAGATCCCAAATGCTATTAAGGCAGATACTAACAGCTTTACCCTTTCTGCCTGGGTAAAATATGAGGATGGATATTCCGGTGGCGGCTATCCTGTCAGTTTATTCCAGCAGTCTGAGCCGGGAAAATCCATTCTTACCTTGAATGGAGAGAATAAATACGGCACCTATCTTACAGCACAGGATGGTGTTTGTGCAGATACGGTTACCGTTACAAAGTGGCATATGGCCACAGTCAGCTGGGATGCCCAGACTAAAAATATGAACATCTATGTTAATGGAGAATTGAAGTATACCAATACTTTTACGGGAAACCCGGTAAGTAATACTACGGATTTGCTGGTAGGAGGTCATAAAACCGGACAGCAGGTCTATGCACTAAAAGGATATGTGGATGAAATCAGAATCTATGATAACGTTCTGGCAGCAGCCGATGTACAGGCACTGTTTAATCTTCAGAAGGACAATCCCTTATTACAGGCAGACAAGGGAGCACTTCGCAGTGCTGTGGAAGCGGCAGAAGCAGCCAACTATGTTTCTGCTAATTACCTGCAAAGAACCTGGAATATTTATCAGCAGGTTTATGAAGAAACAAGGGCATTTTTAGATAGCACGGATTTTGTTACCCAGGAAGCTATTGATGCGGCTTATACTACCTTTACCAGAGCCAGAGATGCCCTGGCACCTATTCCTAACTATCAGGCTCCGGAAAATGAAGATGATATTTTACAGGCTGAGCCCATTAAGGGTACTGTTTCAGGACAGCCCTTTGCAGCCAATACAGGAGGAAGTGCCAATTTCAGAATTCCCTCCCTTATCACTTTAAGTGACGGAACTCTGCTGGCAGCAGCTGATGCCCGTTGGAACCATTCCAGTGATGGATGGGCTATCGATATTATGCTTGCCAGATCTGAAAATAACGGTCAGACCTGGGAATACAGTATTCCCGCATTTTTCAATGACAGTACTAACGCTTATCATAGCCATGCAGCCAGCTTTATCGATCCTGTGATGGTAAGGGATAAAAATGATAAGATTTATATGGTAGTGGACTTATATGCTACCGGTTGTGCTCTGACACCTAATGATGACAGAAAGCTTCATACCTCCTCCGGCTTTATGCAAATCGGAGATAAAAAGCGTATGGTATTGTATAGCACACCTGATTCCCGTCTGCAGACAGATGATAATTATACCTATTATGTAGGTGATTATGTAAAGACAGGAGAAAAAGAGCAGCTGACAGATCTGGCTCCTATTTATGAGGTATATGGAGAAGGAAGTTATAGTGAAGAGCCTTCCTTCTATATGGACAGAGGCTTTTACTTATATACAGCAGAGAAGCAGAAAATGTATTGCCAGCAGCTGGGCACCAATGACACTGCATTGGTACATCAGAATGTATTTTTTAACAGAGCACTTCTTCATGTAAGAAATGCAACTTATCTTTATATGATTACTTCTGAGGATAAGGGAAAGACCTGGTCAGCCCCTATCTTATTAAATCCTCAGATCAGAAAAGAAACCAATACCGACAGATTTTATGGAGTAGGACCCGGAGCAGGACTTTGGATTGATGATAATACGGAACATGGTATCGTTATGATTCCTGCCTATGATTCTACTGAAAGAAGCAGCTTTATTTATTCTACCGACGGGGGAGTGAACTGGAGCCGTTCTCAGGATGGAACCACAAATATTCAGTCCAGTGAAAGTGCTCTTATCCAATTGGATGAGACTACTGTAAGACAGTTCTTTAGAAGTAACCATGGACATAAGCTTCGTTATACAGACCATGTATGGAATGAACAGAGTGGTAAATGGGAAGCACAGCCAACAGTAGAAAGAACGGATATTGTAAGAACCCAGAGAAATCAGGTTTCAGCCATTAAGTATTCAAAGACAATTAATGGAAAACCGGTAATTCTTTTATCTACGGCAGCCACAGAAAGTACAGAACGTAAAAATGGAAGAATTTATATTCTTTCTGTGGATCTGGAAGCAGATGGAAAGCCTATGACTGTTGAGGGCTTCTATGATGTGGACAGTAGCCGTACAGATGATTATTATGCTTATTCCAGTATCACGGAACAGAATAACGGAACCATTGGCTTATTATATGAGAGCCAGGGATCTGCCATTACTTATAAGAATATTACCAGAGAGGAACTGGCACCTAATCTTCGCTTTGACGGAGAAGAAGGGGGAGAAGAGGAAGAAGTAGATACTTCCCTGGTAGCCTTCTTTGAATTTGATGGAGATGTTTCTAACTCTATAGGAGAAACACCGGCCGGAGCAATGGAAGGAAGCGGTGTCAGCTTAAGTGCTGAGGGAGGAATCAGCGGAGGTGCCCTACACTTTACAAAGGCAGCAAATTCTCGCTTTAAAATTCCGGATATGATTAACACTTCCACCTCAGACTTTACTCTTTCCAGTTGGGTAAAATATGAAAGCGGATACTCAAGTGGAAACAATAATATTTCCTTATTCCAGCAAACCGGTGACGGAAGAGCTCTGGTGTATTTCTCATCATCCAATAAATACGGAACCTATATCACCGGGGGAAATTCCGATGGTGCACAGTCTGTAAATGCAACCAAGTATCATCTCGTTACTATGACCTGGGATGCGTCAGAAAAAACTCTTAAGATTTATGTGAATGGTGAAAGCTATCATTCAACTACTCATGCGGGAAATACTGCAGCA
>JAFYWD010000073.1 GCA_017558205.1 Lachnospiraceae bacterium
AGCTTTATTCTGGATGTAGGTAGAAAAACCTTTACCATGGATTACTTAAAGCAGGTAGTACAGGAAATGGCATGGTATAAAATGAACGATTTCCACGTTCATTTAAATGATAACTTTATTTTCCTGGAAAAATATACCAATGCGGGTCTTAATCCTTTAACTGCTTATTCCGGTTTCCGTTTGGAATCCGGTATTAAAAAGGGTGGTAATAACGGATTAAACAAGGCAGACCTTACCAGTAAGGATCTTTATTATACAAAGGACGAATTTAGAGCCTTTATTCAGGATTCCAGAAATTATGGGGTAAATATTGTTCCTGAAATTGACACCCCTGCCCACTCGTTGGCCTTAACAAAAGTAAGACCTGATTTAAGACATGGAACCGACGGAAGAAATAATGACCATTTAAATCTTGTAGGTAAATATGAAGAAAGCTTAAGCTTTGTTCAAAGTATCTTTGATGAGTACATGGGAGCAGGCTTGGCAGATCCTGTATTTGATGAAGATACCATTGTACATATCGGATGTGATGAATATAACGCAGGTCCCAGACCCTTCAGACAGTTTTCTAATGATATGATTGATTATGTACAGGGGAATAACCGTACAGTTCGTATGTGGGGAAGCTTAACTTCTGCCTTGGAAAAAGAAAACGGGGTGATTCTTCCAAATCAGTTGGATGTTAAAAGTGAAAATGTACAGATGAATCTCTGGAACTTCCAATATGCCAATTGGGATGCAATGTACGAAGAAGGCTTCGGGCTGATTACCTGTAACGATGGTGGATACTATATTGTTCCCAATGCCGGATACTATGGGGATTATTTAGATGATGGAACAATGTATAATTCTCCAATTAATAGTAGATCGGGAGTAACCATTCCTGCCGGAGATGACCAGATGTTAGGTGCCGGAATTGCCGTATGGAATGATATGATTGATATTCTGGATAATGGTGTCAGTGAATATGATGTTTATGACAGAATTAAGAAGCCCTTTGCTCTTTTTGGAGCTAACCTTTGGGGAAAAGACCCCCGTGCCGGAAAAGCTCTTACATTAGATGCGGCAAAAGCCCGTTTTGAAATTGTAGGAGGTGCACCGGGAAATGATTTTGGATATAAAGTAGAAGATACTAACGGTGTAATTTCCCACTATCCCATGGATAATTTAGAAGCAGAAGATTTAACAACAGCTGTGAACAGTAAGATTACAACAGTTGATGGAAAAAAAGCTCTCAAATTAAATGGAAAAGAAAGCTATGTAAAAACAGACTTAACTACTGTTGGACTTAACAATAGCTTACGTGTAAAGGTAAAGAGAACCTCTGCAAGTAATCAGGAACAGATTTTATTTGAAAGTTCATACGGAAGTATTAAGGCTGTACAGACCGGTACCGGCAGAGTTGGATTTTCCAGAGAAAACTTTGATTATTCCTTTAACTACACATTACCGGTAGATGAATGGGTAGAATTAGAGTTTAAAAATCAGTTTAAGACTATCAGTCTTTACGTAAATGGCAAATTTGTTGATGCTCTTGGTGATGGAGAAAAAGTTGCCAACAATGATGGAAAGCTGATGCCCTTACTTGCTACCATGATGTTCCCGGTTGAAAAAATCGGTAGTGCAACCAAGTCCTTTATCGGTTATGTAGATGATGTAAGATTAGGTGTTAATGCTACATACAATAGCACCATGGAGCTGGATTATGCACTGGAGCTGGTAGATGAGTTATCTGCAGGCACAGCAAATGAGGCATTTACAGCCTTAGTAGCAGAAGCTAAGACAGTAATCAATACTTTTGCACCACAGGAAAGTGTAATTACAGACCTAGTTGCAAGGATTACAACAGAATTAGATAAGCTGGAAACTGACAAAGCAGATTACTCCAAAGTAACTATTTATCTGAATAGTATTCCTACAGATTTATCCGTCTTTACAGAAGAAAGTGTGGCAGTATTAAATCAGGTGAAAGAATCTATCCGTATGGATCTGCCTGCTTCCATGCAGTCAGTAGTAGACGGATATGAAAGAGTGTTACTGAAAGCGTTACAGGGCTTGGTAGTTCTTGAAAAGCCCAATGTTAATTATATTCCTCGAACTGCCATTAAAAAGCTGGAAGCATCTTCCTCCTCAGGAGAAGGCATCGACAGAGCCTTTGACGGAAAGAATGATACGATCTGGCATAGTAAGTATACCAATAACCGACCGGATCCGGGTCCTCCACATTGGATTAAGATTCAGTTAAATGATGATCAGGTTTACCAAATTAGTGGTTTAGTATACGTTCCACGTTCCGGTGCAGGAAATGGTACCTTCACAGGATATAAAATTCAAAGCAGTGCTAACGGAACAACCTTTACTGATTTAAAGAGTGGAAACTGGGATAGGAATGATCAGGCAAAAACAGTACTCTTTGATACACCGATTACTGATAAGTATATTCGTTTGGAATCAGTAACCTCTGTAGGGGACTTTGGTTCTGCCGCTGAAATTAAATTATTAGTAGCAGGTGTAACACCTGACAGAGACGGCTTAAATGAATTACTTTCAAAAGCAAGAGCTATTCAGAATTCTGAGAGCCTTCCATATACTACAGTGTCCTGGGAGAGACTGCAAACTGAAATTACATCTGCATCAAATTTACTAAACAGTGAGAATCCTGATGCCAATGATGTAGAAATTATGAAGGGTACACTTGCTGCAGCTATGGTAAATCTTCGTCTGACATCTACTCCGGATGAAACACCGGAAATTGCCGGACCGTTCTATCCCGTAGTAGTAATGACAGGAGATAACACGGCAGAGCTCTCCTTTGAGGCAGCAACCGGCGGTGAAAATCTTGTATATAAAATCGTAGTAACAAAAAAGAAAAATTCTTCTACCGTTTTTGAGACAACAACTGCTGAGACTACTGTCATATTAGAGAATATCAGCAATACAGAAGCTTATATTGTAAGTGTAACTGCAAAAGATGCAGAAGGAAATGAAGGTTATCCTGCCATTACCCAGTTTGGTGCGGTTACTTCCGAAGGCGGTCAGGATACTCCTGATGGTATCTGGGTAGAAGGCGTAAAAGAACTTTTCTACACAGGTACAAAACAAACCTTAAAATTAAGTGTTTATGATGGCTCAACAAGATTAACAGAAGGTAAGGATTATACCATTTCCTTCAAAAATAACCAGAATGCTTACGTTTTAGCAGAGCATCCTGAAACTGAGTATGCAAAGAAAGCACCTCAGGCAGTAATCAAGATGAAGGGAGACTATAAAGGTACAAAAACCCTTTACTTTGATATTAATCCTCAGAGCCTTGACCATGAATCAGTAACAGCAGATGCAGTTGCCATTAAAGTGGGAGCAAAGGAACCTGTTCCTGTAGTTTACTGGAAGGGAACCGCTTTAAAGGTTAAAAAAGACTTTGATGTGAGCTATAACTATGGCGAAGGAGAAACAGCCGGAGGTAAAGGAACAGTAGGAAGCTATTTTGTTAAAATTAAAGGTATCAATAACTTTGCTGATGAAATAGAAGTTCCTTATGTAGTATATGATGAGAAGAATACCGCTTCCTTAAGTAAAGCGACCGTTACCATCGATAAGTCTCTAAAGGGAAAAGCAGTAGCTTGGAACAAAGATGGTGCAGAGATCCCTGAAGGTAAACTTATTGTAAAGGTTAATGGTAAAGAATTAAATCCTGAAACTGATTATGAAGTGAAATATGCGAATAATAAAGCTGTAGGAACTGCTTATGTTATCGTAGAAGGTAACCCTCAGGCCGGTTACAGCGGAAGTAAACGTACATCCTTTAAGGTAACCGGAACTGCAATGAACAGCAAAGATATTTCTGTATCTATGCCTGCAGAATTCCCTTATGAAGGAACAGCCATTGAGCCTATGGAAATGGATGATGTTAAGGTAATGTCAGGTGACAAGGAGCTTAATGCCGGAGCTGACTTTACAGTTACTTACAAGAATAATGCCAAACAGGGCAAAGCAAGCATGATTTTAACAGGTAATGCCGCGGCCGGATTTACCGGAAGCAAGACTGTAACCTTTAAGATTACTAAGGGAAAACTTGATGCTGCTATGTTAAAATTAGTAGGCACTACACCAGTTACACAGGAAACTGAGGAAATTACCGTTCCATTTACTCAGGGTGGTACCAAGCCTGTAGTGAAGGTGGTAGCTGATGACGAAAGAGAGCTGGTATTAGGAACTGATTATACGGTAAGCTATAAGAATAACACCAAGGTATTTGGTGAAAAGAACAGCAAGTTAGCTGAGATTAAGATTACCGGTAAAGGAAATTATGAAGGTACGATTACAAGAGCCTTCAAGATTGTACCTAAGGATGCAGCCGATGGAGAGCTTTCCGTAGTGGTAGCTGATAAGGTTGTAAATATAACTGCGAAAAAGGATGGTTGGAAATCCGCCTTTAAGGTAGTGGATATTTCCGGTAAGGCTTTAACAGCGAATAAAGATTACAGCAAAAATGCAGAATATACAATAGTTTCTTCTGACAGTGAAGCCTTCCCTGCCGGCTATCCAATTCAGCCGCAAGATAGTGTACCTGTAGGTACGAAGATTAAGGTAAAAGTTACTTTAACTGGAGATAACTTTACGGGAACTGTAGAGGGTGAATATACTATCCTTGCTAAAAATTACGATATCAGCAAAGCAACCGTAAAGATTGCTGATAAGGATTATATAGGAGATAAAGTATTCTTAACCAATGATGATATCACAATTAAAATTAAGAATAATAGCGCTACTCTTGTAAAAGATCAGGATTACGAAATTGTTGATTATACCAACAACGTTAAGAAGGGAACAGCTAAAGTAACCTTACAGGGTAAAGGTGTCTTTGGTGGAACAAAAACAGTAACCTTCAAAATTGTACAGCGTGATCTTGGTTTAAACTGGAAGGGTGTTGTAGATTTTCTTACAAATTTATTCTAAGAAATTTGTAACTGTTCGGTATGGGTATGAGTATTTGCAATGCCCTTAGAATATAATTCCAAGTACTGATTAAAGTAATGTATAAAGGGACTTCTTTTGCAGATAATGTAAAAGAAGTCTCTTTTGTAATTTTAAATTTATA
>JAFYWD010000074.1 GCA_017558205.1 Lachnospiraceae bacterium
ATTCTGCAGCTGATTTTGTGTTTAAATCTTCTACATACTTATTAGTTTTCATTTGACACACCGCCTTCCAAGTCTGCTTTAGAAACAATTTTACATTTACAAGGAAGCTTATGCATAGCGAGACGTAATGCTTCTCTGGCAACTTCTTCGTTTACGCCAGCGATTTCAAACATTACACGTCCGGGCTTTACAACTGCTACCCAGTATTCCAAAGTTCCTTTACCGGAACCCATACGTGTTTCTGCCGGTTTTGCTGTTACAGGTTTATCAGGGAAAATCTTAATCCATACCTGACCACCACGTTTTGTATGACGTGTCATAGCAATACGGGCTGCTTCAATCTGATTTGATCTGATCCAACAAGGTTCAGCCGCTACAAGACCGAACTCACCGTGTGTAATTGTATTACCGCGTAACGCCTTTCCAGCCATGGTACCACGGAACTGTTTACGACGTTTCACTCTTTTTGGCATTAACATTATTTATCGCTCCCTTCCTTGTTTTCTTTAGTAGGAAGTACTTCGCCCTTATAGATCCATACTTTAACACCTACTTTACCATATGTGGTATCTGCTTCTGCAAAACCATAGTCGATGTCTGCTCTAAGTGTCTGAAGCGGAATAGTACCTTCGCTGTAGAATTCTGTACGAGCCATATCAGCTCCACCAAGACGTCCTGAACAGCTTGTTTTGATACCTAAAGCTCCGGATTTCATTGCTCTTCCCATTACGGATTTCATTGCTCTTCTGAAAGCAACACGGTTTTCAAGCTGAGCTGCTACATTTTCAGCTGCTAACTGAGCATCCTTGTCAGGTTTCTTGATTTCTTTAATATCAACTAATACTTTTTTATTTGTAATCTTAGAAAGCTCTTTCTTTGTTACTTCGATTTCAGCTCCACCTTTACCGATAACAACTCCGGGCTTTGCAGTGTAGATGATAACCTTTACTCTGTCAGAAGCTCTTTCAATTTCAATCTTAGAAATTCCGGCAGCATATAACTTATTCTTTAAAAACTTTCTGATGTTGTAATCTTCAACTAAAAATTCTGAAAAATCAGCATCTTCTGCATACCATTTAGAATCCCAATCTTTGATGACACCAACTCTCAGACCATGAGGATTAACTTTCTGTCCCATTATACTTCCTCCTATCTTTCATCAAGCACTACAGTGATATGGCTCATTCTCTTTTCGATTCTGTAAGCTCTACCCTGTGCTCTTGGTTTAACTCTTTTCATTGTAGGTCCTTTATTTGCATAACACTCTGCAATGTAGAGGTTTTCCGGATTCATTCCGTTGTTATTTTCAGCATTTGCAATTGCTGATTCTAATAATTTCTTAATAAGACCGGAAGCATATCTTGGGTTGTATTCTAAGATTGCTAAAGCAGTGGTAACATCTTTACCTCTGATTGCATCTAATACAAAACATGCTTTCTGAACTGACACTCTTGCATAGGATAATTTTGCAGAAGGTCTTGTGTCTTTATTCGCATTTCTTTCTCTCTTTATTTGGGATCTATGTCCTTTAGCCATGGATAAAACCTCCTTTCAATTATCTAACTCTTGATTTCTTTTCGTCTTTTCCATGTCCTCTGTATGTTCTGGTTGCTACGAACTCACCAAGCTTGTGACCAACCATATCTTCAGTTACATATACAGGTACATGTTTTCTTCCATCGTGTACTGCGATTGTATGTCCCACAAATGCAGGGAAAATCGTAGAACGACGAGACCATGTCTTAATTACTTGTTTATTTCCGCTTGCGTTCATTGCATCTACTTTTTTAAGTAAGCTTGCATCTGCGAAAGGCCCTTTTTTAAGTGATCTAGCCATTTTTATTCCTCCTAATTTAACATTGAATATAAGTTACGATTATTTAATCGCTTTTCCGTCTCTTCTTCTTACGATCAACTTGTTAGAAGCTTTTTTCTTCTTACGTGTCTTAAGACCAAGAGCAGGTTTGCCCCAAGGTGTACTTGGACCGGGACGACCGATACCTGTTCTACCTTCACCACCACCGTGAGGATGGTCATTAGGGTTCATTACGGAACCACGAACAGTAGGTCTGATACCCATGTGACGTTTACGTCCGGCTTTACCAATGTTAATTAAGTTATGATCACCATTTCCAACAACTCCTACCGTTGCTCTACAAATGATGGGAACCATTCTCATTTCACCGGAAGGTAATCTCAATGTTGCATATTTACCTTCTTTTGCCATTAACTGTGCACTGTTACCTGCAGAACGAACTAACTGTCCGCCTTTTCCGGGATATAATTCAACGTTGTGTACCTGAGTACCAACAGGGATCTGGGAAAGAGGTAAGCAGTTACCGATTCTCACTTCGGCTTCTGCACCGTTCATAAGCTTAGCTCCAACTTTTAATCCTTCCGGTGCAAGGATATAAGCTTTTTCTCCATCTGCATAGCAAATCAATGCGATGTTTGCAGTTCTGTTAGGATCGTATTCTACAGAAAGAACTGTTGCAGGAATACCATCTTTTGCATTTCTTTTGAAATCAACAATTCTATATTTTCTTCTGGAACCACCACCATGGTGTCTCACTGTAATTTTTCCCTGATTGTTACGACCGGCATTCTTCTTTAAAGAAGTACAAAGTGATTTCTCAGGAGTTGATTTTGTAATCTCAGAAAAATCAGAACCAGTCATATTTCTTCTGGAAGGTGTATATGGGTTATATGTCTTAATTCCCATGATTATTTCTCCTTTACTTTACTTTATCGTCATGCTTTGTTGCATATAGTTGTCTGTTTCTTACAGACCTGCGAAGATTTCAATATCCTTGCTATCTTCAGTTAACCAAACCATTGCTTTTTTGGTTTTTGCAGTTTTACCAACTACCATACCACGTCTCTTGTTTTTCCCTTCACAATTCATGGTGTTAACTTTTTTAACCTTAGCACCTTCAAACATTTTCTCAACTGCTTCTTTGATCATGTTTTTGTTTGCTTCCGGATGTACTAAGAATGTGTATTTCTTTTCACCCATGCCAGCCATACTTTTTTCAGTAATAACCGGTTTGAGGATTACGTCATAATATTTAATATCAGCCATTATGCATATACCTCCTCGATAGTTTTAACAGCGTCTTTTGTTAATACTAATTTGTTAGCGTTTAAGACATCATATACGTTAATTGTATTTGTCAGACTTGTCTTTACTGTGGGAATATTTCTTGCAGATAAAACAACATTCTGATCATTATCATTTAAAACCACTAAAGCTTTTTTATCAATTTTTAAATTTGTTAAAACAGCCTGGAATTTCTTTGTTTTGATTTCATCAAATTTCAACTCGTCAATAACAATTAAGTTATTGTTTGCAACCTTGTCTGTTAATACAGATTTTAAAGCCGCCTTCTTTTCTTTTCTATTTAATTTGAAAGAGTAGTCTCTTGGTACGGGAGCGAATACAACACCGCCTCCTGTCCACTGAGGAGCTCTTGTGGATCCCTGTCTTGCATGACCGGTTCCTTTCTGTCTCCATGGTTTTCTTCCGCCTCCGGAAACTTCGGAACGAGTTTTCGCTTTCTGTGTTCCCTGACGTTTATTTGCAAGCTGCTGTACAACTGCCATGTGTACTAAGTGTTCATTTACTTCAACACCGAACACGCTGTCATTTAATTCAATTGTACCAACTTCTTTGCCTTCCATATTATAAACAGCTACGTTTGCCACTGATGTGTCCTCCTTTCATTCCCTAATTAAGCCTTCGCTCTTGTTGTTTCTTTAATAGTAACCAATGCTTTCTTAGGTCCGGGTACTGCACCTTTTACCAAAAGCAGGTTCTTTTCTGCGTCTACGCGTACAACTTCAAGATTCTGAACTGTAACCTTAACGCTTCCCATGTGTCCGGGCATTCCTTTTCCCTTAAACACACGGCTGGGTGATGAACAAGCACCGTTAGAACCCTGATGTCTGTGGAATTTGGAACCGTGAGTCATAGGTCCTCTGTGCTGACCATGTCTCTTAATAGCACCCTGGAATCCTTTACCTTTGGAAATTGCAGTAGCATCTACTTTATCACCTACAGTAAAGATATCAGCTTTGATTTCCTGTGCAAGTGCGTATTCTGCTGCATTGTCAAACTTAAATTCTCTTACATATCTCTTGCCGGAAACACCTGCTTTTTTGAAATGTCCCTGAAGAGCCTTATTAACACCATGTCTGTGGATAACTTCTTTGTTACCTTTAGCATCTTTGTTAATAACCTTGTCTTTTTTGTCTACGAATGCAACCTGAACTGCTTCGTATCCGTCATTTTCCATTGTTTTAACCTGTGTTACCACACAAGGTCCTGCCTGAAGTACTGTTACAGGAACAAGTACGCCATTTTCGTTGAAAATCTGTGTCATTCCAACTTTTGTCGCTAAAATAGCTTTGTTCATTTTCTTTACCTCCATTTTTTCTACAGCGGGACGCTTTCACGTCCATACTAGTAGGGGTTTTATTTGTTTTTCATTTTGATAACGATACTAACACCTGCAGGCATTTCCAATCTCTGTAATGCTTCTACTGTTTTAGCAGTAGGAGTGATGATATCGATTAATCTTTTGTGTGTTCTCTGTTCGAACTGTTCTCTGGAGTCTTTATATTTGTGTACGGCTCTCAGAATTGTAACAACTTCCTTCTTTGTAGGAAGAGGTACCGGTCCGCTTACCTGTGCTCCATTCTTCTTTACTGTTTCAATGATTTTTTTGGCAGAAGCATCAACCAGCTTGTGATCGTATGCTTTCAATGTGATTCTCATAACTTGATTTGCCATAAAAAAAGTCGCCTCCTTTTCGCACTTTCTAATCCTTTAAGTACGACAAGCGGTGACTGTACACTCCTCCGTGTGTGTCATATTGGAAATCGCAACGCAGGTCGGGTTAAACCTGTTATTTCCCAAGATTTCACAGCATACAACTGCTACTATCTTTCAGACTTACACGCTCTCTATCTTTTGATAGGCTCTTTGTTTGTACAGTGACTTGTCGTCAGTTTCCTAACTTGACATTCGCTCCACGGAAAACCTGCCTTTCTGGCAGCAACCTCACGTTTCATCGCTATCATGTCACAGCAAGAGTAAGTATAAACCATAACGTGCAGGATTGCAAGATGTTTTTCTTAGTTTTTGTATTTTTTTTGTATTTATTCAGCGGTCGGCAAATTCATATGGAAAACTACGATGAATACTTACATTCAAGGCCAGCTTTTCTTATAACTTTATTTGTCGGGGATAAATTTCCCCTTCCTTTTGGTTGTACTCGGGGTAGGGGATCGCCTCTCCCCTTTCCTTTGCTTCTGCTTAGGCCGGCGATCCTCTGCGCCTTCCTTTCCCTTATTATATATACATATTATATGTACACGCTGATAAGATTTAGGAGCTTTTTTAAGATAATCCACATTTCGCATCCTAAAATATACTTTTCTTGTCTTCTCAGAGTATATCATATTAGCATTTAGGATGTTCTCTCAAATTTTGTTAAAATCACATCCTAATGCTTCTTTCCTTTTCGGATGCAATTTTCATTTTTTTCTCAAAAGCTCCTAAATCTATAAATATAAGTCATAAATATAGCTTTTTTCTTAAGATTCCCTTGATATCCAAGCTAATTTAGGATGCTTCTAGTAAATTTTTCTCAATAACATCCAAATCCCATCTCTGATTCTCAAGATATTCTTCACTTCATTATAAGTGCAATCTACAAATGCTACTTATCGGAATCAACATTCTTTATTTGTATACAAAAGCATCTCTCCTCCATTCCTGATGTCTTATATTTGTTGGCTTGATATAGGATTGTAGTAATTCACGATATGGTGATCTTTGATTTGTAATTTCATGTTCCTGAATTGGTTTGTGATGTCGCAGATAAAACTCTATTGCCTTTCTTTCCTGCTTAAGATTTGACAATTGATCTGTTAAAATTTTTTTAAAGGCCAGCTGTTCTGCCAGCTCTCTGTTTTTATTTGAGATATACCGTCTTGTTCCGTTATCACATTGATACCATTTGTGATATTTTCCATCTTGTATACATTGCAGTGTTCCTCTTGGCATTGACCGTAATTTATTCTATATTTCTTCTATATTAATAGAGAGCTTGTCATACTCTTGTTTTACTTTCTCATAGATCAAGAGCTCTCTCCTTTCTTAAAGATGCTTATTTGTTTGTTCTGTTTGATATATTATATATAGAAGTTTTTATTTTTTCAATACATTTATTTGTTCTTCACTTCATATATTAAATCGTGGCATATTCTCCTTCAGAATCTGCCACTGACAAGCATGGCAGTAAAAGAAAACGCTGTCTTTATCTTGTGTAAAATACAGTATTTCCCTTTTATTCTCTATGAAGGAAAGAAATATCCTTTATTAAAAACCGACAAAAATGCAAACTGTCATACCAAACGTAATAATCTTCCTTCCGTGGATTACTCTAAAATGGGTGGTGGCAGCCATGTATAATGATTTTTATGGTCTTACTTTTAATCCTTTTGCCAAGGGCATTTCTGAAAAAGATTCCTTCCACTCTTAGGATTTTCAGGAAATGGCACACCGCCTGGATTACTTAAAAGAAGTCCGTGGTATTGGTGTCTTTACGGCCAGACCCGGCATGGGAAAATCTTACTGTCTGAGGTGTTTTGTCTTGCAATTTCCCGTTCCAATTCCAAAAGAGCAAAGTCCTCTGTTACAATACGGGTACTGCAAATATCCCGGTCTATGGATAAAAATTCCCGTATTTTTTGAAAGGTTCCCGCCTTTAATCCGACCTATACCAGCAACAGTTTTACAATAGTATATCCATAGTACAGTAAAAACAAAATCATTCCGGGATTTCCTAATATTACTTTCAGTCTGCTTCCTATTCCCTCACCTTCTTCCTTCTCCCCTTCCAGTTTAAAGTTCTTTCTATTTTTAAAGTAAATTACTACTCCTGTAAAAGTAAACAGGAATACTATCCCCAGAAAAATAAAATACGGTAGAAAGCTTTCTCCATGAGTGCTCAATGCTGCCATAATCGCTTCCTCCGATCCCTGCAATACCTCCGGGGGTAACTGATCAATCATATATTTTGCCAGGAAGCTTCCCACAAAGTTGATAATCATATGTAACAGGATGGGGTAAAGAATATTGGCAGTTTTTACATATATAAATGCCAAAAGTAGCCCCATAAAAAAAGTATATAAGCTTTGCTGGAAATTTCCATGCACCAGTGCAAAAATAAGGGCCGAGGTCAGCACTGTTATTTTCTCTCCACAGGCAAGAGTTTTATCGATTAATAACTTCCGATAAATCAGCTCCTCTATAATAGGTGCTCCTATAACCATGATAAAAAACAGCACAGGATAATTGGTAGCAAGAATCACCTCTGCCACAGCATTGACGGCAGGCTTTCCCAGAAGCATTCTGAATAGGCTCACCAGGATTCCCCCCAGCCAGTTAAACACATACATGGCTGCGAAGATAAGAAAAATGCAGGAAATCATATGCTGAATGGGCATCTGCCTTTTTTCTCCTTTTGTGGCGGGAAGCTTGGCCAGTATCCAGGCCATGGTGGGATACCCTATAATCCATGTGGGAAGTGTGAATAGTATCAGCACAAGGGTTGTACTTTGTCCCCAATCTGGCTTCATCTGCAGCAATATCGTTACTCCAATTTGCCCCAGGATATTTAAGAAAGTTCCTACTGCTAAAGCAGCTCCTACTCGTTTAAATATTTGTTTTCTTTCTGTCATTTGTATGTTACCTCATTGTTTCATAAACTCTAGCTTCTCCAGTAAAAATTGCAATACACTTTTTTCTCCTACGATTATCTTTGCTTGACAGGTCATTCCACTGATGATTTCCCCGGACTGTCCTTTCTCATTCATCAGGGTAATATCATCACAGACAACTCTTGCCAGATAGTATGCACTACCTAAGGCCTGATCCAGCTTACTATCCTTAGAAACCGACTCCAGGGTTCCTGTAATGGTTCCATACTCTCTGGAAGGATAAGCCTCAATTTCAAACATTACCTTTTGCCCTTCTTTTAGCCTTGCCACATCTGCATTTTCCACATAAATTTCTGCATAGAAGTCCTTACTGTCCTCAGGAAGAATCTGACCAATGGTACTTCCCTGGGTTAAGTAGCTTCCCACCTTCAACTCCTGCTGTAAGGAAAGATACCCTGCCTGAGTTGCACGGATGGTTGCATGACCATTTTCCAGATCGTATTGCTTTAGGGCATTCTCCTCTTCCTTTTGTTTTGTCTCATAGGAAAGAATTTCTGCAGCCACCTTTTGCTGCTCTGTAAGGAAATCAATCTCTGTCTTTTCCTCAAGGCTGTTTTCCTGTAAGGTTTCCAACTGTGCCTGCAGGGAGACTTCGTTGGTTTTTGTACTCTGTAAGGTTCTGCTTAAGGTATCTATCTGCTGTTCCAGAGAAGTAATTTGCTGTAATTCCAGATTTCTTAAGCTGTTTTCTTTTTCCTGCTTTAGCTGATTACCTGTCTGATGGTATTCCCCCATCTGTTGATTTAAACTTTCTATGGCAATTCTGTTCTCCTCCTTTTTGGCTTCTATTCGGGCAAGCCTTTCTACCACTCCCAACCTGACTAGCACATCATAGCACATCAAATTTAAAAGTCTTATACCAAAACCGGGGAAATTTCAAATTTCCCCGGTTTTGGTATAAGACTTTTATTTTACTTATGGTACGATACATTCACAAATTTAATCTTAATCAGGGAGGAATCTACCAATGAAAAAAATCACAAAGAAAGTAACTATTCTCTTATTATCAGCCATCATCTTTTTCCAGACAG
>JAFYWD010000075.1 GCA_017558205.1 Lachnospiraceae bacterium
AATCATTCTCTCTGAGCCAAAAAGACGCATCAAGTCATCTTCCAATGAGATATAAAATTTAGATTCTCCCGGATCTCCCTGACGTCCTGCACGACCTCGAAGCTGATTATCAATTTGTCTGGATTCATTACGTTCTGTACCAATGATCTTCAAACCACCGGCTGCCTTTGCCGCATCATCCAGCTTAATATCCGTACCACGGCCAGCCATGTTGGTAGCAATGGTAACAGCACCATGCATACCGGCATCTGCTACAATTTCTGCTTCCATTTCATGGAACTTTGCATTTAAAACCTTATGAGGAATTCCTCTTTTCTTGAGAAGGCCACTGATTTCTTCTGAAGATTCAATGGTAATGGTACCTACCAGAATAGGCTGACCCTTTTGATAAGCCTCTTCCACCGCATTACAAATAGCAAATAATTTTTCCTTCTTAGTTTTATATACTGCATCCTGATGATCAATTCTGGCTACCGGACGATTGGTAGGAATTTCAATAACATCCATACCGTAAATATTTCTGAATTCCTGTTCTTCCGTTAAAGCAGTACCTGTCATACCTGCTTTTTTTGTAAATTTATTAAAGAAGTTCTGGAAGGTAATGTTAGCCAGGGTTTTACTTTCCCTTTTTACCTTCACATGCTCTTTTGCTTCAATGGCCTGATGAAGTCCGTCAGAATAACGACGTCCCGGCATAATTCTTCCGGTAAATTCATCTACAATAAGGATCTGGTCATCCTTTACTACATAATCCTGATCTCTGAACATCAGGTTATGGGCACGAAGTGCCAGGATAATATTATGCTGGATTTCCAGATTTTCCGGATCTGCCAGGTTCTCAATATGGAAAAACTGCTCTACCCGGCTTACACCACGTTCTGTCAGATTTACGATTTTATCCTTTTCATTAACGATGAAATCACCGCTCTCCTCCTGGATGACACCCATAATAGCATCCATTTTAGACAGCTCCTCCATATCTGCACCACGCTCCAGCTGTCTGGCCAAAATATCACAGGCTTCATACAGCTTGGTTGACTTTCCGCTTTGTCCGGAAATAATAAGTGGTGTTCTTGCCTCATCGATTAATACAGAGTCAACCTCATCAATAATGGCATAATGAAGATCACGAAGAACCAGCTGCTCTTTGTAAATTACCATATTGTCTCTCAAGTAATCAAAGCCCAGCTCATTATTTGTAACATAAGTAATATCACATAAATACTGTGCCCTACGCTCCTCTGAGTTCAGACTGTTTAATACGATACCTACGGAAAGTCCAAGAAATTCATGAATTTGTCCCATCCACTCCGCGTCACGCTTTGCCAGATAGTCATTTACTGTTACTACATGAACACCTTTTCCTTCCAGAGCATTCAGATAAGCTGGCAAAGTAGAAACAAGAGTCTTTCCTTCTCCCGTTCTCATCTCAGCAATACGTCCCTGATGAAGAATGATTCCACCGATAATCTGTACCCGGTAATGCTCCATATTCAGTACACGTCTGGCCGCCTCTCTTACCGTAGCATAAGCCTCAGGTAATAAATCATCCAGGGTTTCACCCGCCTTCAGTCTCTCCTTATACTCTTTTGTTTTTCCCCTCAGCTGCTCATCACTTAAGGACTGCATTTCATCTCTCAAGGATTCTACCTTATCCACTAAGGGCTTAATCCTCTTTAATTCTCTTTCACTGTGGGTTCCAAACATTTTATCAAAAATCTTCATTCTTTCCTCCATGGCAGGACAGTACATCGAATAATTAATATTCCATGTACCAGGTAATACCTGTTTGTATCTCCTGCAAATTACTGATAGCTATGACACATCATGCTCACTATATGAAATTTATATCCTTCATAAAAATCCACCGTTTATTTTAACAGAAATATTCCACAATATCAACTAGTATGACTCACTCCAATTGCAAGAATGTTTGACGCAGGATAAATTTTCATTCTGCAAGGCGGAGGAAGGAGGCAATGTGTACCCATTGCTGACTGACGACAACACAGCAGATGGAAATTTAGACAAGTAAAACAGCTTGTTAATTGGTGCGGGTCATACCAGACAGTCTGTGTACAATTTTTAAATTTTTATGAACAACAGCAGATTAACGCCGGTGTAACGGTTCGGTCACACAGTTTCCTGTTTTTGGAGCCTATTTAGATAAATTCTTGCCAGACATCCAAATTTCCGGTATATAGAGGATTATTTTAGATAAAAAAAGTGAACTTTGGACGTTATAACAAAAATCTCCAAAAAAACTCCAAGAAACTCAATGAAATTTGGAGCTTTACTTATCGTAAGCTATGATTTGCTCCAATTTCTCTTGCAAATTTATATTTGTAGTGGAATATTTTGTAATTCTGAAAGGACAATTGGATGCTTTTATGATAAAATATTTTCCACAGCTCCAAAGAAAGGATATTATTATGACAGAAAACAAACAGAACAATATTATGGACTACGAAACCGTGGATTTTGATCCTGTTACCTGCGAACTGCTGCTGATCGATCAAACTCTGCTTCCCAACGAAACTAAAATTATTCGTCTCAGCAATGCTAAGGATATCTGGGATGCTATTTATCTATTAAAAGTAAGGGGGGCCCCTGCCATCGGTGTGGCTGCTGCCATCGGAATTTATGTTTTGGCAGCAAGAATAAAGGCCTCTGATTTTGAAGAATTTTATGCTGAATTTTCCAGACAAAAGGAATATCTGGACTCCTCCCGTCCTACCGCAGTAAATCTCTCCTGGGCTTTAAATCGTATGGATCAGACCTGCATTGCCCATAAAGAGCTGCCCTTGCCTGAGCTTTTAGAGGAATTGAAAAAAGAAGCTCTTGCCATTAAAAAAGAAGATACCCTAGTATGTAAAATGATTGGAGAATATGGTCTTAGTCTGGTAAAGCCGGGAGATGGTATTCTTACTCATTGTAATGCCGGTCAATTAGCTACCAGCAAGTACGGTACCGCCACTGCTCCCATCTATCTGGGGCATGAGAAGGGTTATAATTTCCGTGTTTTTGCTGATGAAACAAGGCCACTGTTGCAGGGTGCCAGACTCACTGCCTATGAGCTTCATTCTGCCGGCGTGGATGTTACCCTTCTTTGTGATAATATGTGTGCCATGGTAATGAAAAACAGATGGATTAATGCTGTATTTGTTGGTTGTGACAGAGTTGCCGCCAACGGAGATACGGCAAATAAAATCGGTACCAGCGTGGTAGCTACGGTAGCCAAGCATTATAACGTTCCCTTCTATGTTTGTGCCCCCACCTCTACCATTGATATGTCATTAGAACACGGGAATCTGATTCCCATTGAGGAAAGAAAGCCGGAAGAAATTACAAAAATGTGGTATGAAAAGCCTATGGCTCCTGAAGGAATCAAAGCCTTTAATCCTGCCTTTGATGTTACGGATCATTCTCTGATTACAGCCATTGTAACAGAATTCGGTATTGCCCGTGCTCCTTATAAGGAGGCCTTTGAGGAAATCTTTAGAAAAAAAGAAACTGAAAAAAAATAGACAAATAAAAAAGAGAACAGCCTCAGCTGTTCTCTTTTTTATTCTTCAAGCCTGTTTTGTTTTATGCATATACCTTTGCTTCTTCTTCTTTTCTGATTACACGTAATCCCCCCTGTACCAGAGCAAGTAATTCATCCTCTCCCGGATAAACAGTCATGGGTGCAATCCATTCACAGGCTTCTTTTAAGCCCTTCATAACGTTTTTATCGTAAGCAATTCCACCGGTTACTACAATCTGGTCTACCTTACCTTTTAATACACAGGCCATAGCTCCCACATCCTTGGCAACCTGGAAAATAAAGGCATTACAGATGGCTGTTGCCTTGGGATCCCCGGCATTTACAAGATTTTCTACCTCTCTCATGTCGTTGGTTCCCATATAAGCATTAAATCCGCCGTTACCTACAATTTTCTTGTAAACCTCCTGCTGGGTATACTGACCGCTGAAGCACATTTTAATTAAGGCTCCGGTAGGAACTCCTCCTGCACGTTCAGGAGAGAATGCACCGTCTCCGTCTAAGGCATTAAATACATCAATGATTCTTCCGCCGGTATGGGCACCTACAGAAACTCCGCCACCCATATGTACTACTATCAGATTTAAGCTCTCATAAGCTTTGCCTGTTTCCTTGGCATAACGTTTGGCTACTGCCTTCTGATTTAATGCATGGAAAACACTGGTTCTTGGAAGCTCCGGTACTCCGGAAAGTCTTGCCTCATCACAGAGCTCATCTACTACTACCGGGTCTACAATATAGGAAGGAACTCCAATGGAATCTCCGATTTCTCTTGCTAAAATACCACCTAAATTACTGGCATGCTGTCCCTGTACGCCTACCTTTAAATCAGCAAGTAAGGCATCAGTTACTTCGTAGGTTCCCCCGGGAATAGCTTTTAACATACCTCCACGTCCTACAATCATATTTAAGGAATTAATGTCACAATCATTTTCAGCCAGACAGGCGGTAATAATTTCTTTTCTAAAGTCTTTCTGATCTACGATGGAAGCATATTTTGCAATTTCTTCCGTGGAATGTCTTAAGGTTTTTTCAAAAAGCAGTGTTTCATCTTCAAACACTCCAATTTTAGTAGAGGTGGAACCGGGATTGATAATTAAACTTCTGATTGACATAGCTTCTTCTCCTTTTATTTGTTCATTGTAACTATTTGGTATCTTCACAATTACTGTTTTTTCATTGCCTCCGCTACTACAGCAGCCAGAGCAATGGAATTTACCTTTGTTTCAAAAGAATCGGAACGGCTGGTAAGAATTACCGGTGCACTTGTTCCTGTTAAAATACAACCATTTTTTACATTGGCAGTATGCACAAGACATTTGTATACCATGTTACCTGCGTGGATGTCAGGGAATAATAAAACATCGGCATCTCCTACGATTTTTCTTCCCTCTGCTCCCTTGTGGGCTGCCGCCTCAGCATCCGTTGCCAAATCAAAGGAAAGAGGTCCGTCTACGATACAGCCTGTAATTTTTCCTTCCTCACACATTTTTGTCAATTCTGCCGCTTCTACCGTACAAGGCATCTTAGGATTTACCACCTCAACTGCTGCCAAAGGTGCTACCTTAGGACAGTCAAGTCCGCAGGCCTTGGCCACTCCTACTGCATTTTCAATGAGGCTTACCTTATCCTCTAAGGTGGGATAAGTCATAAAGGCAACGTCAGTTAAGAATAACAGATGGTCAATTCCCTCTACCTCAAATACGGCCACATGGGATAAGGGCTTTCCTGTACGAAGTCCTACTTCCTTATCAAGAACGGTTTTTAAAAATCCTTTGGTATCCATTAAGCCCTTCATATACATATCAGCCTTTCCCTCACTTACCAGGGAAACTGCCTTTAAGCCGGCTTCATAATTATCTTCGATATGAATAATTTCGTAGCCTGATAAATCCATTCCGATTTCGGAAGCTACCTTCTCAATTTTACTCTGATCTCCTACCAAAATTGCTTCTGCAATTTTACGCTCCTTGGCAGCTCTTACAGCTTCCAGAACATGACCATCCTGGGCTACTGCCACGGCTACCTTTTTCATACCGCATGCATTGACTTTTTCAATTAAGCTATCAAAACCTTTTTGCATTTTTACACCTCATTTGTTTTATTAATTTTAAATTTTTACACTTGTTAAAAGTATAACACTTACAATCTCAAATTGCAAGATAAGTGAAAACATCCCGATGTTAAATTATATATTTGTAAAACCCTTCAGACTATGGTAGACTAAAAAATATATGTTGTATCAGATATTTTTTATAAATATCTTTCACAGAAAGGAAATTTCAAATGAAAAAAGCTCTAGTAATAGGTGGAGGTCCTGCCGGCTTAACTGCTGCTTATGAATTGTTAAAGCAATCCAAGGATATTCAGGTAGTAGTCTTTGAAGAAAGCAACGATTTTGGGGGGATTTCCAAAACTGTTAATTATAAAGGAAACCGTATGGATATGGGCGGTCACCGTTTCTTCTCCAAGATTCCGGAAGTGAATACCTGGTGGGATCAGATGCTTCCCATGCAGGGTGCCCCTACCTACGATGATATTCTTTTAAGCCGTCCCATGCCTTTAACGGCAGGAGGGCCTGATCCGGAAAAGGAAGACCGGGTTATGCTTACCAGAAGACGTGTTTCCCGTATTTATTTTAATGATAAGTTTTACGATTATCCCATTTCCTTAAAAATGGAGACCTTTAAAAACATGGGAATTATCAGTACCATCCAGGTAGGCTTCAGTTATCTGTTCTCCATGATCTTTAAAAAGCCGGAGGATAATCTGGAGAATTTTTACATTAACCGCTTCGGCCGAAAGCTGTATTCCATGTTTTTTGAATACTATACAGAGAACCTCTGGGGACGCCATCCCAGTGAAATTGATGCTTCCTGGGGGGCCCAAAGAGTAAAGGGTCTTTCCATTGTAGCCATTATTAAGGATATTTTCGGAAAGATTTTTAATAAGAAAAACCGTAAGGTAGAGACCTCTTTAATCGAGGAATTTAAGTATCCTAAACTGGGTCCCGGACAGCTTTGGGAGGTAACCGCCTCTGAAATAGAAAAGCTGGGCGGTACTATTTACAAAAATGCCAGGGTTACCAAAATCCATAAAAACGAAAATAATATTCTTACCGGACTTACCTATGAAAAGGACGGGCAGGAAATCTATGTAGAGGGTGATTATATCATTTCCTCCATGCCTATTAAGGATCTGGTGGCCGGAATGAATGATGTACCGGCAGCTCCTGCCAGAATTGCCGCCGGACTTCCTTACCGTGATTATATGACCTTAGGTGTTCTTGTACCTGCCTTAAAGCTTAAAAATAAAACAGAATTGAAAACTGTAGGCAATATTGTTCCGGACTGCTGGGTTTATGTTCAGGACAGAAAGGTTAAGCTGGGAAGATTCCAGATTTACAATAACTGGTCTCCCTATATGATTCAGGATTTGGAAAATACTGTATGGATTGGACTGGAATACTTTGTAAATGAAGGCGATTCCTACTGGAATATGTCGGAAGAAGAGTTTTCCAAGCTGGGCGTAAAGGAAATGATTGCTTTAGGTCTTATTGATTCTGAGGATCAGGTACTGGATACCCATATGGAAAAGGTAAAAAAGGCTTATCCCGCTTATTTTGACACCTATGATGAAATCGATACCTTGGTAACCTATTTAAAATCCATTGACAATCTTTACTGTGTAGGTCGTAACGGTCAGCACCGCTATAACAACATTGATCATTCCATGTGTACTTCCTTTGAAACCGTTAAAAATATTTTATCCGGTGAAAAGAATAAGGATAATATCTGGAGTGTTAATACAGAAAAAGAATACCACGAAACTGCCAAAGCAGAAAACGACGGAAACGAAGTAGATTAATAACTGTAAAGAGCTAAAAAAGCCTTGCCGTAAATCTTACGGCAAGGTCTTTTTATATACATAAATGGTATAAGGAGAAGAAGTATCAGAAAAGGCCTTTAAAAGTGACAGCCCCACTTCTTCTTCATTAGAAATTTCAATTCTTGAAAAAATATAGACACCCTGCATTTCAGCAAATACCTCTTTGTCAATAAACAGTCTTTGATCCTTAAGCTCAAAATTTTTCACCGGTACATAGGTATTTTCTCCTGCACCTGAATACAGATATGCCCGGATACCGGAATTCTGAAAGGTAGCGGCAAACTCCTCACTTTCCTTAAGGGCAGGAGCAATCAATCTGCCAAACTGCTTTTTGTATTCCTCACTGTACAGACCTAAATAGCCATCCAAAGTGGCAATGCCGTTATACTGCAGCACTGCCGGATGCATTCCGTAGGCTGCTGACCACTCTCCCTGATAATCAATTTCCTGCTTAATCTTCTCAAAGAGCTCTTTGGAATAAAACTCTTGAAAGGAAAGCTGGGTACTGGGTGTTTTTTTCAAAAGCTCATAGGCATGATGATAGCAGTTATTATAAAAATCATTATACATTTGAGGAACTACCATAACAACAGCCATAACAAGCAACGCTGCCAGCTTAACTGCTATTTTATTCCTGCTGCTTTCTTTCTTATAATCCCAAACCTTTTTCAGGCATAAAAAGAATAAAAGATACCAAAGAAAAGGATTCAGAAAAATTGTTCTGTTAAACTGAAAGCCCTTTAAGGGTGGCAATAAGGCTTCAAAAAGATTTCGAAACGGCCGATAGCTGTAAAGTCCGTAAATCACACAATTAAAGACAATCCAGCAAAAAATCAGGTAGGCAGGCTCCTTAATCCACCTTCTTTTCTCTTTTCCCAAACGATAGATATCCCACAACAGTACTAATATAACAATGGGCAGAATCAGATATTTGTGGGAATCCTGGGCATGAAAGCCGGGATCTAAAAATACCTGTCCTATTTCTTTCACCACCTGGGAAAGGGAAAAATCTGCCAGCTGCATGCTTTCTCTAATTGTGACAGTATCTGAAAACAAAATCTGTCCAAACAAACGATATTCAAAGCATACATAGCCTGCTGCCAGCACCGGTACTGCCACAAGCAGCCTACCCTCCGGTTTTTTATTTGCAATGGATAGTATTATCGCTGCAATTACTAAAAATCCTAAAATAAAGAAACCAAAATAAGAAAAATAGGAAAGCAGGGGATAACAAAACAAGCCTCCGTACCAGTACCACTTTCCTTCCCTTCTTATTTTTATCAATAGTAAAAGTAATAGCGGCAGAGAATTAAAAGCAATTCCGTAAGCAGGAAACACAGGAATCATTCCAAAGCCCATTCCCGTCATCCATATAAGCTCCTCATACTCTCCGTATTTTTCCTCCAGGACTTCCCGTAACAATAAGGCAAATCCCCCAAAGCCTATTACGATTTTTAATAAATAGCCTATGGTATATGCTGCATAAGGCGAAAATAAGAAATACAAAATATTATAAAGGGAAAATTCACTTCCCAAAAGGTCTCGGCTGATTCCTCCCAGCATTCCAACTGTGGTATTCTGTCCAAAAAAAGCACCTTCATTTTTCATCAAAGTATTGTGAGCCACAAACAGATCCAGGTTATCATGAATAGCCACAAAGCTATGGTCCTTCCATAGTACCATGGACAACAGCTGCACCATAGCTGCTGCCATCACCGTCCATTTTCCGATTTTTATATTATTTCTTTTCATTTTCCTTTCTTTCCTTTAAATCTGCAATGGTGACACTATCTACCACTGCATTAATTGCATCGGACAGCTTCTTCCAAAGCTCCAATGTCTCACAGGTATCACATCTTTCACACTGATTCACCTCATCATCCAGGCAGGCCACAGGATTCAGACTGCCTTCCGTTAATCTTAGGATCATACCTACTGTATATTCTGAAGGATCCTTTGTCAGGTAATACCCCCCCTGAGCCCCGCGTACACTTTTTACATAGCCTGCCTTATTTAAAATAGAAATAATCTGCTCCAAATATTTTTCAGACAGTCCCTGCCTTGCTGCAATTTCTTTTACTGCAACACATTTCCCCTCTCCCTGTGCTGCTAAATCCAGCATTAATCTTACTGCGTATCTTCCTCTGGTGGAAATTTTCATTCCAATTCCTCCTCTATCTTTAAAATTTCTCCTTGAAACTGCAGGCTTCCCTGATAATGATAGGTAATAAACTCCTGCATTTCCTTTGAACATAAAACCTCTGCCAAGGGCTGAAGCTTTTCTTTATTTTCTTCAAGGGTAACCAGGCCTTGTCCAAAAGAGGCTGCCGCAAGAGAGTCTGCTTTCTCCATTGCCAATGCTTCCTTTTTGGGATGACTTCCAGCCCCCAGTGCATAAGCAGTACTACAGATAATAAAATCAGCCTCCTGCCTTTTTTCCCAAATTTCTTCCTCCTCCAGCTGTACCAGGATAATATTGTAGGGATTCTCCACAATATCTCCCTCCACTGCCATCAGATCCGTATCCTCCGCCAAGGTCAGAATTCCTTCCTGCTGTAATAAAAACAAGGCCCTGGCATAACCGGTGACAGACATGGGAACAAAAATTTTCATATTTTCCTTCTTTTCCTTTAAGCTGTCTGCCCTGCCTTTATAGATAGCCATAGGCTGAAAATAAACCATGGCGGCTTCAGTTAATGCTGTTTCTTTCTCCAAATTATATCGTTCCAGATAAGATGAATGCTGAAAGAAATTACCGTCTGCCTCTCCTGATGCAACACTTTCATTGGGCGCATTATAATCCTCATAAATCTGAATTTGCAGCTCATAGCCTTTTTTCTCCAATAATTTTCCTGCTTCCTCCAGGATTTCCCTGTAGGGACTTCCTATGGTAGCAATCCGAAGATTCTTTCCGGAGACTTTTGTCTCCATCGTTTGTTCACTAATTACAGAGGCTTCTCCCGCTACAGGCATGGTATAGTGAACCTTAACCGGAGAATAGGCTTCCTTTTTTCCTTCTTCCTTCTCCTTCCATCTGTCTGAAATACCACAGCCCAACAGACTGCAGCTTAAAAGCAACAAAAATACTGTGCCTTTTCTTCCCGGACTCCTCATCTTATCTCCCCCTCCTCGTAATAACTATCAGTGTAACAAATTCTCATTAGATTGTATACTATCTTTGTAGGAAAAAATAATTTCCTTAGATTTTCTTTTGTTATATTATTTCTGCTATAGGCAAAGCTATCAATATCTTTTATAATCTTCTTAAGTATTTACAGAAAGGATGTTTTTACATGTTATTTTTATTATTAGCAGTATTAATTATTGTTGGTGAATTTTTCATAAAAAGTCGGGTAGAGGGAAGCTTTTCCTTCCGGCAACGGCTTCCTATCCTGAAGGGAAGAATTATCCTTCGAAAATATCATAATCACGGAGCCTTTCTTAATATTTTAGAGAAAAAAAGAAAATTCCTCCATCTGATTTCTCTGATTTTCACACTTTTCATTGCTCTCTTTTTTTTCCTTACCTTTTTTCAGAGGGGAAATCGTTTTTTAAGGCTGGGACTTACCCTATTATTAGGAGGGGCCTTCAGTAATACCTATGACAGACTTACAAGGGGCTATGTAGTGGATTACTTTTCCTTTCACACCCCTTTTAAAAAATTTAATCAAATCGTATTTAATCTTTCCGATTTCTGTATTATAATCGGCTCCCTTCTTCTTGTTATATTTCAAAAGTAATAATGGCTATCGTATATTTTCTTCTTTTTTTACCATACTAAGTAAAAAAAGAAGATTTATACGAGGTACTTATCTATGACTCCATCTTTGTCTTCCTGTCTTACTGAAAATATTCAGCTGTTTCATAAGCTTTTACCCTTGGATGACAGCTTTGATTTTATTACCCGTCAAATTTCTCTGGGTAATACGAATTGCTATTTTATCAGTATTAATGGTATGTGTGATTTAGAAATTCTGCAATTTTTATTTTCTAATATTAAAGAAGAAGACTTTCTTTCTTTAAATATTTCAGACACTCAAAAAATTCCTGATATTATCAAAGATCATTTTACCTATGCCCAAATTACATTTTCAGATTCCGTTTCCCAAGTTCTTCAAAGTCTTTTAGCCGGTCCTTCCGTTTTACTGATAGACGGTTATTGTCAGGCTGCTATTATCGATACCAGAAAATATCCGTCTCGCAGTCTGGAGGAGCCTGATACAGAAAAGGTAATCAAAGGAGCCGGAGATGGATTTATAGAGACACTGCTTACTAATTGTAATCTTTTAAGAAGAAGAATCAGAAGTAAAGATCTTGTATTCTCTCTTCATACTATAGGTTCTGTCAGCTCTACGGACGTAGCTGTCTGCTATTTAAAGAATTGCTGTGATCACAGCCTGCTTCATAAACTGGAAGCTACTTTGGATACTCTTCAGGTTTCCTGTCTGACCATGGGCATCCACAGTCTGAAGGAGTTATTAATAAAAAAATCCTATTTCCATCCCCTTCCTGTTTTTTTTCTTACTTCACGACCGGATGTGGCCGCCAGCTACGTAGCGGAAGGCTATCTCCTGGTTTTGGTAGATAACTCTCCCTTTGCCATGGTACTGCCCTGTAACCTGTTTCAATTTACCCAAAGTCCGGAGGATTATTATAAATCTCCTGTGGCCGGTACCTATTTCCGACTGCTTCGTTTTCTCTGCCTTTTGATCAGTCTTTTTTTACTGCCGGGAATTCTGTATTTCAGCTACCATCCTAACCTTCTTCCCTTAAAGCTTCATGGTCTGCTGCCCCAAAGCAGTTCCTCCTTAGCCTTATTTATTCACCTGTTATTTGTGGAATTTGGACTGGATCTTTTTAAGTATACCTCTTCCCACAGTGCCTCCGGGTATTCCTCCTCTCTGGGACTGATTGGTGGACTTCTCATTGGTGACATGGCGGTTAACTTACAATGGACCAATATCCATCTTTTATTTTACGGTGCTTTCACACTACTATCCGGTTTAGCCATTTCTACTGTGGAGTTAAGTGATGCCATTAAAATTTATCGTTTATGTTTACTTCTTCTCATTGGATTCCTTCCTGATGCAGGACTGTGGTTTGGACTTTTCTTCCTCTTCTTTTCCATGGCTACTACGCCTGTTTACGGAAAAAAAAGCTACTTTTGGCCACTGTTTCCTCTTTCTTTCAAAAGCCTGAAAACTCTTTTTTTTCGCCGCCCTACTTTTCAAGTTCAGCCGGAAAGAAAAAAAGCTCCTTAAATAACTGCCAGTCTGTCAAATATTCCCATCAGTGAAAGCTTACCATAGCCCCACTCTCTACCCGGATAGTTGCGGTCAGGCTCTCTCCCGGCTGCCGACAGGAAAAAGCTTTTTACTTCATTTCCATTTAAATAATTTCTTTCTCCCTCCCCATAAGCCCATTGCAGAAACTGGGCAACTGCTCCTGCCATAAAAGCTGCTGAAAAAGCTGTAGAGGTTTGTTTTGCTATACGAAGCTGCCCCGGCAGACTTTTTATGGGAGAAGATATGGCCACCCCGGGAGCTGCCAAATCCGGCTTACTGAAACCTCCCCTGGAAAAGCCTCTTCCTCCCTGGGCATAAAAGCTATTGGTATCCGTGGAGTAGGCTGAGGTACAAATAGCATTGCGGGTGAAGGACGGAACCATTAAGGTAATATCAGGATCCGGCTTTAGAAAATAAACCTCTTCAGACAAAAAATCAGTGCTTGGCAGCCAGATATGAAACTCCTGTCTAAGTTCTTCCTCCTCTCCTTCTACCACAAAAGTCCAGATACCTTCTGAAGGCTTTTCTATTCTTAAAATAACCAATTGATCTCCCGTGGCCGGATCCAGAGAGGCATAGGTAACGGTAATTCTTGTTTTTTCATAAACAAACCGGTAGGAAGTCTCTCTTGAGCGTCTGATGTAATCTATGGGCAGCAGCTCTCCGGAGGGGGCTCTGATTCCAACCCGAAGAGTTCCCGGAACACTTCCCCAAATTTCTGCCAGAAAGCCTTTCTCTCCTGCTGCCACACTAATCTCTGCCTCTTCTCTTTTTTCCTGTTCTTTTAT
Organism: Lachnospiraceae bacterium; assembly: GCA_017558205.1. Lineage (GTDB taxonomy): Bacteria > Bacillota > Clostridia > Lachnospirales > Lachnospiraceae > SFDP01. The sequence continues at coordinate 13,506 of JAFYWD010000075.1, forward strand.
CGCTTCAAATACACCGGAATAATGATGTGCCTTATTGCCTTCTGCTCCTCCCGAGACGATTACCACTCTTCCTCTTTTATTTCCCAGCCTTTCCAGATACCTGCTAAGAGGTGTTGTACCACTGTGACTTCCGTAATTTGTTCCCAGGCTAAGGCAAAAAATAACCGGGCGGAAAAACTCTCTTACAAAGCTGTCTGCATACTGAAAGGCCTTAATAATATCTGTAGACTGATAAGCAGGAACCTGTGACGGCAGCAAATAATATTCCCGTAAATAAGGCTTACACTCCTTCAGCTTTACCACCACAAACTCAGCCTCATAAGCTGCCCCCGTATAGACTTCAGGTGTAAAAATTCTGCTTCCTGCTGCCACTGCTGCCACACAGGTGGTAACTCCCTTTGTATCCCCGGTAGGTACCCACTGTAAAGGATTTTCTTCCTTTAATGCCCGGTCAATCTGTTCCTTTGTATACTCACTTCCGTATCCTGCCGTGGCAGGTGGACTTCCCTCCTCTATGGTCTGATCCCAAATAGCCAGTATTCTTGTAGAACCATCCGGCTTTCTGAATAAAGGATTGGTATAATCAATTCCTGTACCAATCAAGGCTATTACCGTATTTTTACCGGTAAGCGACAAGGGCTCTTCACTTGCCGTAAGACTTCCTGTTTCATAAAGGGGTGTAAAATCAAATTCTGACTCTCCCTCTTCCCTGGAAATCTCCGGTAACCCCAGTAAGGCAGGAATCTGGCGATAGGAATAATTTAGAATTTCCGTATCTTCCATTTCTTCTCTTTTGGCATAAATAATTCCTAAGGTATCATCAATTTTATCATAACAATAATCTACTCCCTGACG
>JAFYWD010000076.1 GCA_017558205.1 Lachnospiraceae bacterium
AACAATAATTGGTTATCCCTCAAAAGCTTCTTTCGTGAGTCCAGCTCATCATAATCAGGCAAGGATGCCTGTATACCTGCAGCTTTCTCTGTATATTCCTTACTTAAAGGCTCTTTTTCTTTTAATTCCCTACATCTGTTCTCGCAGTTTTTTTCTTCTTCCTGCAGCTTTTGTAAAAGAAGCTCCTTGCGCTCCAGTTCCTTTTTTGCCAAAAGAAGCTCTTCTGCCTTTATAAGCTCTGCCTTTATTCTATCCAGTTCTTTTTGCTTCCGGGACTTTTCTTCCTCCAGCTCCTCTTCTTTCTTATTATCTTTCTCTATCAGCCTTTCTAAAAGAGCCAGGGTATCCTCCATCACCAGCTTTCCCTGCCACGCTTCCTCTACTTTTGGATAATCTTCCTCTTCCTTTTCACAAGTAATTCCCCTAATATATTGGGCAATACTGTTACGGATGGTCTGACATTCATCTCCTAAGCTACCGGCTTCTCTTTTCAAGCGTTCCTGTAAATTGGCATACAGCTCTGTTTTAAAAATATGGCGGAAGATCTCCATTCTTTCCCTGGTAGGTGCCAGCAACAGCTTTAAAAAATCTCCCTGGGCAATCATGGCAATCTGACAAAACTGGTTTCTGTCAATTCCGATTACATCCCTGATTGCCTGATCCACCTCTTTAATTACGGTAATGGGAGCAGCTCCGGGTGCAATAAACTCTGCTCCGGCACGTTGCCTGGTAGTACCTTCTCCCCTTTTGTTGGCTCTTTCATATTCCGGATTCCTTCTTACCAGATATTCCTTTCCGTAATAAGAAAATAACAGCTCTACCTCTGTGGGCGTAGATGGATCAGCATATTGAGAGCGAAACATGGAAACTTCCCTGTTATTCCCGCTGGGATTTCCGTATAAGGCATAGGTAATCGCATCAAAAATTGTGGTTTTTCCGGCACCGGTATCTCCTGTAATCAGATAGAGTCCACCATTTCCCAGCTTATTAAAATCTATTTCCGTTACCCCTGCATAAGGGCCAAATCCGGTTATTTTTAATTTAATCGGTCTCATTCTTCCTTCCTCCATATTCCCCGGATAATTTCCTCTAAAAAGCTGCTTTGCTCTTCGTTCAATTCCTGTCCGTTCTGTAATTGGTAAAAATCTGAAAAATGCTCCAGGGGTGATTTTTTTACTGCCGCTGAGGCACTGCTGATGACAGCATTATGCCTGGTTCTTACATTATCATAATCCAGCTTCATAATATTCTCATAAATTACACGTAGCTTTGTTAAAACCTCAGGAATATCTTCTTCATCCGTTAAGGTAATATGTACATAATCCTGCTGATAGCTTGTATTTTCATAAAAGCTTTTTAATGTCAGTTCCTCATAGCTTCCCCTTAACTCTACCAGATCTCTCATGGGCTTCAGAGGTATAAAGGAAAGCTCAATATTCCCCTTCTCCCCCATATTCACCACTGTTACCGTCTTTTCATCCTTAGCTTCCGAAAAAGAATATTTCAAAGGAGTTCCGCTATAACGTATAAATTCGCTGCCACATTTTTGTGCCCTATGTATATGTCCAAGAGCCACATAGTCAAAATCCTTAAAATTACCGGCATCTACGTTATCACTGCCTCCCACTGAGATTTCCTCCGATTCTGTACGAAGGGCTCCGGTAACAAACTGGTGGGTAATTAAAACATTTCTTTTGGTAGTGTCTATTCCCATTTCTTCTATGGCAACACTGATGGCATCATCATAAGAATTAATTGTTTTCTCGGGATAATAGCTTCTTACCTGAGTAGGCTTAATAAAAGGCAACAAATAAAAATTGATTTTTCCAAATTCATCCTCTAATATCACCGGCTCTATTTTTCCCCGGTATACAGGAGACATGTAGATTCCGCTTTTATCCATCAATCGTCCGCCAAAAGCGATTCTTTCTGCTGAATCATGGTTTCCGCTGATAACCAGTACCTTAACCTTCTTTACGGAAATCCGATAGAGAAATCTGTCAAACATTTCTACAGCCTCTGCCGAGGGCACAGATTTATCATAAACATCACCGGCTATGATAACGGCATCCGGCTTTTCTTCTTCTATGATTTCTATTATTTTATTCAAGATATATTCCTGATCATCCACCATGGAAAATTCATTGATCCGCTTTCCCAGATGTAAATCAGATAGATGCAGCAGCTTCATTTTTCTCTTTCCTTTCTGTTGTGCAAAAAATGTAACAGTTTAGCCTTCGGCTTCCTGTTCATTTTTGGAGCTTATTTATACAAGTTAGTGTCAGATATCCAAATTAGGTGGCTCCTAAATATTATTTCATTCAAAAAAATTTATTTTTGGATGCTATGATAAAAATTTTTAAAACTAGCTCCAATAAAATTACTTAAATTTGGAACTTTACTTATTATACTATATGTCTCGCTCCAATTTCACTTTTTAAAATATATTTGTACCGAAATATTTTAGAATTCCGGAAGGATAATTGGATACATTTCTTTTATTTATAGAATTTAGTATAATAATTTATTTCTCTATTGACAACTAATTAACGTAAGTGATATATTTAACTGGATAAAACTAGTCCACTTTTAAAATATTAAATAAATGTACAAGGAGAAGAAGAATGAAAACTGTTATTATTGGTTCAAACCATGCCGGAATTGCTGCTGCTAACACATTATTAGATAACTACAAAGATCAG
>JAFYWD010000010.1 GCA_017558205.1 Lachnospiraceae bacterium
CATAAAATTAGCCGCAAATGCATTGGCTCTGGAAGCAGTTCTCGTTCCTACAATCCATTCCGTTGGGACCTGCATAACGCCTAAATTAACTTCTGTAATTACTTTTTTGGAAGCAAGTATATTATCCAAAGACGGGAGATAAGGATCCTCTCCATCATTGATTCGACTCTTTTTTTCTTTTAATCCTTTTTTTAATGCTTCTTTATAATAATTTTCTATCATGACTTTTACCCTCTGTTGTCTCTAAATTTGCTTTCATCATAGTATTTTCTTGTATTTTTTGTCAATCATGGTATTTCATAAAATATGATATTTTCTAATAAGAAAGACCAGGAGCAAATTCAAAATACTATTTTCTCTACGATATCTGTATTTTTACATTCTTTTATTTTCAGAAATTGAACTTATCTAAGAGCATAAAAAAACCTACAATATCATGATAATCAGACATCGCAGGTTTTTTATTTTTATTTAAAAATACCTTTTTTCTTTTTCGGTGTTGGACCCTTATCGTCTCCACCATTAGTTAAGCGTTTTGCTGCATTTAAGCTATCGCCGCTTTCTTCATCGAATTTACGAAGAAGTTCTTTTGCTTCATGAGATAACTTATCCGGCACCTGAACAACTAAGGTTACATAGTGGTCACCTCGCATATCTTTGTTACGAAGAGATGGTACACCTTTGCCTTTCAAACGAACTCTGGTATCGGTCTGTGTTCCGGCTTTTACATCGTAAATTACTTTTCCGTCTACTGTATCAATAACCACTTCCCCACCAAGGGCAGCTACTGCAAAGGATACTGGAACTGTGGAATAGATGTTATATTCCTGTCTTTGGAAAATCGGATGACGTCCAACAATAACTTCTACGAGAACATCTCCTCTTGGACCTCCATTTACTCCCGGTTCTCCCTGTCCTGTAAGGCGCTTGCACTGTCCATTATCAATACCAGCTGGAATATCTACTGCAAAGCGTTTTCTCATTGGAATGTATCCGGAACCGTGACAATCACTACATTTTTCTTTGATTACCTTACCGGTACCCTGACAATCAGGACAAGCCTGTACATTTCGAACCATGCCGAAGAAGGACTGCTGTGTAAATACTACCTGGCCTTTTCCTCCACATTTACTACATGTTTCCGGACTAGTTCCCGGTTTTGCACCGGTACCATGACAGGTCTTACATTCATCCTTTGTATTTAACTCAATCTCTTTTTCACAACCAAATACAGCTTCTTCAAAAGTAATTCTTACACTGGTACGAATATTACTTCCTTTCATAGGTGCATTGCTGGCTCTTCCGCTACTTCTGGTTCTTCCACCACCAAAGAAATCTCCAAAAATATCGCCAAAGATATCACCAAAATCAGCTCCGCCAAAATCAAAACCACCGAAGCCTCCTGTCCCACCGGCACCGCCGTCAAAAGCTGCATGACCAAATTGATCGTACTGACGACGCTTATCCGGATCACTTAAAACAGCATATGCTTCGGAAGCTTCTTTGAATTTTTTCTCAGCTTCAGCATCACCTGGATTCATGTCTGGATGATATTTTTTTGCTAAAACTCGATAAGCTTTTTTTAAAGCAGCATCATCGGCATTTTTATCTACGCCTTAGACTTCATAATAATCTCTTTTTTGTTCTGCCATATGTTCCTCCAAATATAAACAGCAACTATCCAAAGCAAGCTCACAAATCTTCTGGTTTAGCCCTGAATAATAACCATATTATAACACGAATTGGCTGCTACCA
>JAFYWD010000077.1 GCA_017558205.1 Lachnospiraceae bacterium
GCCCAGGTGTAAAGATCCAGATTACGGGCATTATCCCGATAATCCTCCATGAGTATAAGAAGCTCCTGGCTGGTTTCAAATAAAGAATCATAGCTGCTGAAAAGATCCCACAGCATGACAGTATTATCAGAAAGGGGAGGATATTTGGAAATCTCCTCTAAAGCCTTAAAAATAATCTCTTTATCCGGAGTCTGATTCAGCTCATAATCACACTGGTCTATAAAATAATAAGCATAGGCAGGAAGAGCAGGATCATAATATTTACTGTCTAAAGCAGAGAAAAAGTAGCCTCTGGCTTTTTCATAGTCCTGTTGTAAAAACAGATTAATAGCCTCTACAAAAATCTGCTCTCCTGAATTTTCATCATAGACAATTCCATCAGGTAATTCCAGCTCTGTTTTGCTACGATCCCGTTCTGAGATAGCAGTGTACAGGGGAGACTCCTGATTTTTTTTATAACTGATATAAACAATTGATAATAGAAGGAATAAAAAGAGAAGAATTGAGATACTTCCCCAAATTATCCTATTTTTAAAAATTTTACCCATAATTAACCTCGTATAAACAAAATCCACCTATTGTTATTTTAACACACAACGATATTATTACCAGTGGTTTTATGGAATGTGATTGAAAAAACTTTCGAAAAATTGGAATAAATTTTGGAGAATTTGAAACTTTACCTTGAAAGAAAGTATCTAAAGAGTGTAAAACAAAAATAACGTATAAAAAGCTATAAGAAAGATAAGGAGATTATTTTTATGAAAAAATTTACAGTAATCGTAGGAATGGTATTAACCTTAGGCCTGGCAGCAGGCTGCGGAAGTAAAGAGGCAGCAGGTGCAGCAACAGAAGCTACAGCTAATGCAAAGTCAGTGGTAGGAATTATTGATGAGGTTACAGACCTTTATTTTAGTATTCAGGCAGAAGACGGTACCTATTATCAGTTCCCTTTTACCGAGGAAAACAATATTGACCTTGGAGAAGCAAGCATCGGCGATAAAATTAAGCTTTATTACGATGGTGAGCTTTCAGATGTAGATGCTTTTGACGGTGTATTGGTAGGATCTGAGTTGTTAAAATAGTAGAGAAAATAAAGGGGCTCCTTTTGCTTGTGGCAGAAGGGGCTTTTTTGTATGAAAGAGTGACTTTATCACCGATAGGTAAGAAAAAGAGGTCTACAATAAGGAAAAACAAGGAAAATAATTCATGAAATATTGATGGAGGGAACAAGATGAAGGTAGTTATTGTAGGCGGTGTAGCAGGTGGTGCCACAGCGGCAGCAAGAATAAGAAGACTGGACGAAAGAGCAGAAATTGTAGTTTTCGAAAGAACAAATTATGTGTCCTATGCCAATTGCGGTCTTCCCTATTATATAGGAGAGGTGATCACAGATAAGGAGGAGCTGACCCTGCAGACTCCGGAAAGCTTTTGGAAAAGATTTCAAATAAAGATAAAGGTAAGGCATGAGGTAGAGGCCATTAATATAGAAAATAAAACAGTAGCTGTAAAAAACCTGGAAACAGGGGAAAGCTTTCAGGAGAGCTATGATAAGCTGATTCTCTCCCCCGGGGCAAAAGCAATTATGCCTAAAGGAGCTTACAAAAAGGAGAGAGTTTTTAGTCTGAGAACAGTAGAAGATACCTATAAAATTTATGATTTTGTAAAAGAAAAGCAGCCGAAAACAGCAGTAATAGCAGGTGGCGGCTTTATCGGAATTGAGCTGGCTGAAAATCTTCATGAGCTGGGAATCAGGGTAACCATGGTACAAAGATCAGATCATCTGCTTCCTGCTATTGATTATGATATGGCCTCCTTTTTACATACGAAGTTAAGATCAAAAGGGATTGAGCTGGTATTAAACAGTGCCGTAAAGGAAATCAAAGAAGATAAGGATAAGATAAGGGTACAGGCCGGAAACTTGCTTTTAGAAGCTGATATGGCCATTATGGCACTGGGGGTAGAGCCTGACAGTAAGCTGGCAAAAGAAGCCGGCCTGCA
>JAFYWD010000078.1 GCA_017558205.1 Lachnospiraceae bacterium
AGGATCAGGAATATAGCTATCTACTGCAGCCATTAATTCCATAATCTTGTCACCCCATTCACATGTAGGATCTTCAAGAGCTTTTAAAGCAGATCCCTGGATAACAGGTGTGTCATCTCCGGGGAATTCATATTCAGATAATAAGTCTCTGATTTCCATTTCTACTAATTCAAGTAATTCAGGGTCATCAACCATATCACATTTATTCATAAATACTACGATATAAGGAACACCTACCTGACGAGAAAGTAAGATGTGCTCTTTTGTCTGAGCCATTACACCGTCAGTAGCAGCAACTACAAGGATAGCACCATCCATCTGAGCAGCACCTGTGATCATGTTTTTAACATAGTCAGCGTGTCCAGGACAGTCTACGTGTGCATAGTGTCTGTTTTCTGTAGAGTATTCTACGTGTGCTGTGGAAATTGTGATACCACGTTCTCTTTCTTCCGGAGCTTTATCGATGTTAGCGAAATCTACAGCTTCATTTCCGGCTACTCTTTCAGCAAGAGTTTTTGTAATAGCAGCTGTTAAAGTTGTTTTACCATGGTCTACGTGTCCGATGGTACCAATGTTACAATGGGCTTTAGTTCTCTCAAATTTTGCCTTAGCCATTTTTAAAATCCTCCTAAAAAATTAGATAGTTGTTTGTTGATTTATCCGCTATACGCGGTATCGCTCGATACTTCTGATTATATTAAATAATCAGAAGTTTTTCAAGCAAAATAATTATTATTCTCTTTTAAATTTATTTACCAGCCTTTGCAGCTAATACCTTTTCCTGTACACTCTTAGGAACCTGTTCATATTTTTCAAAGAACATAGAGTAGTTTCCACGTCCCTGAGTTCTGGAACGAAGGTCTGTAGAGTATCCAAACATTTCAGACAATGGAACGAAAGCTCTTACGATCTTTCCGCCGCCAAGGTCATCCATACCTTCAATACGTCCACGACGGGAGTTGATATCACCGATAACGTCTCCCATGTATTCTTCAGGCATGGTTACTTCCACCTTCATGATAGGCTCAAGTAACACAGGAGCTGCTTTATGCATAGCATCCTTGAATGCCAAGGAACCTGCAATGTGGAATGCCATTTCAGAAGAGTCAACTTCATGGTAAGATCCATCATATACGGTAGCGTGTACACCTACTACAGGGAATCCACCAAGGATACCTGCTTTAGTAGCTTCTTCGATACCTTCACCTACAGCAGGAATGTATTCCTTAGGAATAGCACCACCAACTACGGTAGATTCAAACTTGAATAATTCTTCTCCGTTGGCATCCATGGGCTCAAATTTAACTTTACAGTGTCCGTACTGACCACGTCCACCGGACTGTTTTGCGTATTTACTATCAACTTCAACAGTTTTTGTGATAGCTTCCTTGTAAGCAACCTGAGGAGCACCTACGTTAGCTTCTACTTTAAATTCACGAAGCAGACGGTCTACGATGATCTCTAAGTGTAACTCACCCATACCTGCGATAATTGTCTGACCTGTTTCCTGATCAGTATGAGCACGGAAGGTAGGATCTTCTTCTGCAAGTTTTGCAAGAGCTTCACCCATCTTACCCTGTCCTGCTTTTGTCTTAGGCTCAATAGCCAGCTCAATAACAGGTTCCGGGAATTCCATGGACTCAAGAATTACAGGATGCTGGTCATCACAGATGGTATCACCTGTTGTAGTGAACTTAAATCCAACAGCTGCAGCAATATCTCCGGAGTAAACTTTGTCAAGCTCCTGTCTCTTGTTTGCATGCATCTGTAAAATACGTCCAACACGTTCTTTTTTATTCTTAGTAGCATTCAGTACGTAAGAACCGGAGTTCATTGTACCGGAGTAAACTCTGAAGAATGCTAATTTTCCTACGAAGGGGTCGCTCATAATCTTGAATGCTAATGCAGAGAAAGGTTCTTCATCAGAAGAAGTTCTTTCAATTTCATTTCCATCCATATCTGTTCCCTTAATAGCAGGGATATCGATAGGAGAAGGCATGAATTCAATAACAGCATCCAATAACTTCTGAACACCTTTATTTCTGTAAGCAGTTCCGCAGCATACGGGAATTGCTTTACATTCGCAAGTAGCTTTTCTTAAAGCTGCTTTTAATTCTTCATTAGAAGGTTCTTCTCCCTCTAAGAACATTAATGTTAATTCATCGTCTAATTCGCAGATTTTTTCTACTAATTCAGCACGATATAATTCTGCATCATCAGCCATATCTGCAGGGATGTCAGTAATGGAAATATCATCACCCTTATCATCATTATAGATATATGCTTTCATTTCGAACAAGTCGATGATTCCTTTGAACTCATCTTCTTTTCCGATCGGTAACTGGATGCAGATAGCATTTTTACCTAATCTTGTTTTAATCTGTTCTACTGCTCCGTAGAAGTTTGCACCTAAGATGTCCATCTTATTGATGAAAGCCATACGAGGTACGTTGTAGGTATCAGCCTGACGCCATACGTTTTCAGACTGAGGCTCAACTCCACCCTTTGCACAGAACACACCTACAGCACCGTCAAGTACACGCAGGGAACGTTCTACTTCTACTGTAAAGTCAACGTGACCGGGAGTATCAATAATATTGATACGATGCTCTAAAGCACCAGCCTTAGGCTTTGTCTGTTCCTGTAAGGTCCAGTGACATGTTGTAGCAGCTGAAGTAATGGTAATACCTCTTTCCTGCTCCTGTTCCATCCAGTCCATGGTAGCAGTACCTTCATGAGTATCACCAATTTTATAGTTAACACCGGTATAGTAAAGAATACGCTCAGTTGTTGTTGTCTTACCAGCATCAATATGAGCCATAATACCAATGTTTCTGGTTCTCTCTAATGGATATTCTCTTCCAGCCAAGGTTTTTTCCTCCTAAAATCTTAGAAACGGTAGTGAGCAAACGCCTTGTTTGCTTCTGCCATTTTGTGCATATCTTCTTTCTTCTTTACGGAAGCTCCTGTATTATTAGCGGCATCTAAAATTTCATTAGCTAATCTTTCTTCCATTGTCTTTTCTCCTCTCTTACGAGAATAGAGAGTAATCCAACGAAGTCCTAAAGCCTGACGTCTGTCCGGTCTTACTTCGATCGGTACCTGGTAGGTTGCTCCACCAATACGTCTTGCCTTTACCTCTAATAATGGCATGATATTATTCATTGCTTCTTCGAAAACTTCAATTGCCGGTTTGCCGGCTTTAGCTTCCACTCTTGCAAATGCTCCGTATACGATTTTCTGTGCTACCCCTTTTTTACCATCTAACATAATATTGTTAATAAGCTTGGTAACAACTTTGTTATCGTATAAAGGATCTGCTAAAACGTCTCTTTTTTGAATATGTCCTTTACGTGGCACGGTTCTTCCCTCCTTAAATATAAAATCTAGATCGTCGGTACTCACTTTAAAACTAGTGTTCGTGTCGATTTATCTGTAAAATCAGAATTCCAACACTATATTAGTTTGTGGTACATCTCGGTTCTCAAAATAATCTGCTCTGCAGATTACTTCAGATTACCATCAAATTATTTTCCAGCTTTAGGTCTCTTAGCTCCGTATTTGGAACGAGCCTGTTTTCTGTTAGCAACTCCTGCTGTATCCAGAGTACCTCTGATAATATGATATCTTGTACCCGGTAAGTCTTTTACTCTACCACCACGAATCAGAACAACGCTATGTTCCTGTAAGTTATGACCTTCTCCCGGAATGTAGCTTGTTACTTCGATTCCGTTAGAAAGACGTACTCTGGCGATTTTTCTAAGAGCAGAGTTAGGTTTTTTAGGAGTAGCAGTTTTTACAGCTGTACAAACCCCTCTTTTCTGAGGAGAAGACATATCTGTAGCCTTCTTGTGAAGAGAGTTGTAACCCTTCTGAAGAGCAGGTGCTGTAGATTTAGTTACTGCAGTCTGACGTCCTTTTCTTACTAACTGGTTAAATGTTGGCATTCTTTTTCACCTCCTGATTTATTATCTTGTACAAAGTTTTCGTGCATGACAGCAAAAAACAATGCATTCGCATGCACCTTATCTAGTATAAGTGCTTGCGAATGCAATGTCAACAGTTTTCTTATATAATTCTATTCTTCTTCAGAAGCAGACTCTTCTTCTTCCATGACTTCTACCGCTTCTTCCAATTCTTCAATATACTCTCTTACCTCTTCCGGAGTATCATTTTCTTCAAAGAATTCGCTATCTTCCATTTCTTCCATGGCTTTCAAACGTCTTTCTTCAATCATGCTGTCAGTATTCAGGCTAACATCGCGGTATCTCTTCATACCGGTTCCTGCAGGAATCAGCTTACCAAGAATTACATTTTCCTTCAGACCGATCAACGGGTCGATTTTTCCTTTAATCGCCGCCTCTGTCAGAACCTTTGTTGTTTCCTGGAAGGAAGCTGCAGAAAGGAAGGAATTGGTAGCTAAGGCTGCCTTTGTAATTCCCAGCATTACCTGTCTTCCATCAGCCGGCTCTTTACCTTCAGCAATCAGTCTTTCATTTGTTTCTTCGTAATCCAGCACATCTACCAGTGTTCCGGGTAAGAAATCTGCATCTCCGTTATTTTCCACTCTTACCTTCTTCAGCATCTGGCGTACAATTACCTCAATATGCTTATCGGCAATATCTACACCCTGAAGACGATATACGCGCTGTACTTCACGAAGCATGTAGTCCTGAACTGCCCTGATACCTTTGATTTTCAAAAGATCGTGAGGATTTACACTACCTTCTGTTAATTCATCTCCGGCTTCCAGGATATCTCCGTCCATAATCTTAATTCTTGATCCGTAAGGAATCAGATATGCTTTACTTTCACCTAATTCATCATTAGTAATGATTACTTCACGTTTTTTCTTGGTATCCTTAATAGTTGCCACACCGCCAAATTCAGCAATGATTGCTAATCCCTTAGGCTTTCTGGCTTCGAATAACTCCTCTACACGGGGAAGACCCTGTGTAATATCGTCACCGGCTACACCTCCTGTATGGAAGGTACGCATGGTAAGCTGTGTTCCGGGTTCACCGATGGACTGAGCAGCAATAATACCAACAGCCTCTCCTACCTGAACAGCTTCACCGGTTGCCATGTTGGCACCGTAACATTTAGCACAGATACCAATATGGGAGTGACAGGTTAAAATAGTTCTGATTTTAACCTCTTCAATAGGTTCTCCCTTTTCATTTACCCCTACAGCCATGATCTTTTTTGCACGGCTGGGAGTAATCATATGATTTCTCTTAACGATAATATTTCCGTCTCTGTCCTTAATGTCTTCACAGGAGAAACGTCCGGTGATACGGTCATGAAGACCTTCAATCACTTCTTTTCCTTCCATAAAGGCACTAACCTTCATACCGTAAATATCATCTCTTCCTTCACAACAGTCAATTTCCCTAATGATTAATTCCTGGGAAACATCAACCATTCTTCGTGTCAGGTAACCGGAGTCAGCTGTACGAAGAGCTGTATCAGAAAGACCTTTACGCGCTCCATGAGCTGACATAAAGTATTCCAAAACGTCCAAACCTTCACGGAAGTTGGATTTAATTGGTAATTCGATGGTTCTACCTGTAGTATCAGCCATCAAACCACGCATTCCGGCCAGCTGCTTAATCTGCTGGTTGGAACCACGGGCACCGGAGTCAGCCATCATAAAGATGTTATTATATTTATCCAGTCCTTCCAACAGGGTCTGTGTTAATTCTTTATCTGTATCATTCCAGGTTTCTACTACTGCTCTATATCTTTCTTCTTCCGTAATCATACCTCTTCTGTAATCCTGGAAGATTCTGTCTACCGTAGCCTGAGCATCTGCCAGCAACTGAGGTTTCTTTTCCGGTACTGTCATATCGGAAATGGAAACTGTCATGGCAGCTCTTGTAGAATATTTATAACCTGTTGCTTTGATATCATCCAAAACTTCTGCTGTTTTTGAAGCACCATGAGTATTGATAACTCTTTCGAGAATCTGCTTTAAGCCTTTTTTACCTACATGGAAATCCACTTCCAGTTTCAATTCATTACCGGGAATGGTTCTGTCTACAAAGCCCAGATCCTGAGGAAGAATTTCATTGAAAATAAATCTTCCCAAGGTAGATTCAACAGTATCCGCAATCACTGTTCCATCAGCCATTGTCTTCTGTACACGAACTTTAATTACTGAATGCAGGGTAACAGCACCATTTTCATAAGCAAGAATTGCTTCATTTACACTTTTGAAAACTTTTCCTGTTCCTAAAGCTTCCGGTCTTTCCTGAGTTAAGTAGTAAATACCAAGTACCATATCCTGAGAAGGAACGGCTACCGGACCACCATCTGAAGGCTTTAACAGGTTGTTGGGAGATAATAACAGGAAGCGACATTCTGCCTGCGCTTCTGCTGTCAGCGGTAAATGTACCGCCATCTGGTCACCGTCGAAGTCAGCATTGAAGGCTGTACATACTAAAGGATGAAGCTTAATAGCCTTTCCTTCTACCAGAATAGGCTCAAAGGCCTGAATTCCCAATCTGTGCAGTGTAGGAGCACGGTTTAACATTACAGGGTGCTCTTTGATTACCTCTTCCAACACATCCCATACACTGGTATCCAATCTTTCAACCAGCTTTTTAGCATTTTTAATATTCTGAGAAATACCTCTGGATACTAATTCCTTCATTACAAAGGGCTTGAATAATTCAATTGCCATTTCTTTAGGAAGTCCGCACTGATAAATCTTAAGTTCCGGTCCTACTACGATAACGGAACGTCCGGAATAGTCAACACGCTTTCCTAACAGGTTCTGACGGAAACGTCCGCTCTTTCCCTTTAACATATCGGAGAGAGATTTTAACGGTCTGTTTCCCGGACCGGTAACCGGTCTTCCTCTTCTTCCATTATCAATCAAGGCATCTACTGCTTCCTGGAGCATTCTCTTTTCATTACGTACAATAATGTCCGGTGCTCCTAAAACAAGTAACCTGTTTAAACGATTATTTCTATTGATAATTCTACGGTATAAATCATTTAAATCGGAAGTGGCAAAACGTCCTCCATCCAGCTGAACCATAGGACGTAAATCCGGCGGAATTACCGGCACTACATCCATAATCATCCATTCAGGCTTATTTCCTGAACCACGGAAGGCTTCAATTACTTCCAGACGTTTGATAATTTTCACTTTTTTCTGACCTGTTGCATCCTTAAGTGCTGCCTTCAATTCTACAGCTTCACCTTCCAGATCAATAGCCTGTAATAATTCTTTAATAGACTCAGCACCCATTCCCACACGGAAGCCATCCTTCCATTTTTCATAGGCCTCAGTATATTCTTTTTCAGATAAAATCTGCTTATACTCTAAATCTGTTTCACCCTTATCCAATACAATATAAGATGCGAAATAGAGTACTTTTTCCAACACACGGGGAGAGATATCAAGAATCATTCCCATACGGCTTGGAATTCCCTTAAAATACCAGATATGGGATACGGGAGCAGCCAGCTCGATATGTCCCATACGCTCTCTACGAACATTTGCTTTTGTAACTTCTACACCACAACGATCGCAGACAACACCTTTGTATCTGATTTTCTTATATTTTCCACAATGACATTCCCAGTCTTTACTGGGACCAAAGATTTTTTCACAGAAAAGACCATCTTTTTCCGGTTTCAGGGTACGATAGTTAATTGTCTCAGGCTTTGTTACTTCACCACGGGACCATTCTCTTATCTTTTCAGGTGATGCCAGACCAATTTTAATGGCATCAAACGTCATTGGTTGATAAACTTCCTGTTTTGTTTCTGACATTATGGTACTCCTTTACATTTTAATAAGCATCTTAATATACATCTGCATCTTCGAAGGAATCTGCATCATCATAAGAATCTTCAAAAGCATCATCAAATGAATCCTCAGCTTCAAAAGACGTGGTCATATCGCTGCCTACAATATCACCACTGGCCTCGTCCAGCTCACCAGTCTGATAGCCATGGGCTTCAAAGGATTCATTATCCTTACGATAGCTTCCATCACCTTCCATTTCATAACGGAAGTCAGATTCTGTATAGTCAACGGTTTCCATAATTTCAACTTCTGTCTGGTCTTCACGAAGAACCTTAACATCAAGACCAAGAGACTGTAACTCTTTCAGCAATACCTTAAAGGATTCAGGAATTCCCGGCTCAGGAATATTATCTCCCTTAATAATTGCCTCATAAGTTTTTACACGTCCGATAACATCATCAGATTTTACGGTAAGGATTTCCTGAAGTGTGTAAGATGCACCGTAAGCCTCCAGTGCCCAAACCTCCATCTCACCAAATCTCTGTCCACCAAACTGTGCCTTACCTCCCAGTGGTTGCTGGGTTACCAGTGAGTAAGGACCGGTAGAACGGGCATGAATCTTATCGTCTACCAGATGGTGAAGCTTCAGATAATGCATGTGTCCGATAGTAACCGGTGAATCAAAATATTCTCCGGTACGACCGTCACGAAGTCTTACCTTACCATCTCTGCTGATAGGAACTCCTTTCCAAAGGGATCTGTGCTCCCTATTGTCATAGAGATACTGCATTACTTCCGGCAACAGCTCTTCTTTATATTTTGCTTCAAATTCTTCCCATTCGGTATTTACATAATCGTTGGCAAGATCCAAAGTATCCATAATATCTTTTTCATTAGCACCATCAAATACCGGTGTGGCAACATTAAAGCCTAAAGCCTTTGCTGCCAGAGACAGATGGATTTCCAATACCTGTCCGATGTTCATACGGGATGGTACACCCAGAGGATTTAATACGATATCCAAAGGTCTTCCATTTGGCAGATAAGGCATATCTTCTACCGGAAGTACGCGGGAAACTACACCCTTGTTACCGTGACGACCGGCCATCTTATCTCCTACGGAAATTTTTCTTTTCTGTGCAATATAAATACGTACTGCCTGGTTTACTCCGGGAGAAAGCTCATCTCCGTTTTCTCGTGTAAACACTTTGGCATCTACGATAATTCCATATTCTCCGTGAGGTACCTTTAAGGAGGTATCACGAACTTCTCTGGCTTTTTCTCCAAAGATAGCACGAAGAAGTCTTTCTTCTGCTGTCAGCTCTGTTTCTCCCTTGGGTGTTACCTTTCCTACCAGAATGTCACCGGCACGAACCTCTGCACCAATGCGGATAATACCTCTTTCATCCAAATCCTTTAAGGCATCATCACCAACACCGGGGACATCTCTTGTGATTTCTTCCGGTCCTAATTTGGTATCACGGGCTTCTGCCTCATATTCTTCAATATGAACAGAAGTATATACGTCATCCTGAACAAGTCTTTCACTTAAAAGTACAGCATCCTCGTAGTTATAGCCCTCCCAGGTCATAAAACCAATCAGAGGGTTTTTACCAAGAGCCAGCTCACCTTCAGCGGTAGAAGGACCGTCAGCAATTACCTGTCCTGCTTCTACATGGTTTCCTTTAAACACAATAGGCTTCTGATTATAGCAGTTGGACTGGTTACTTCTTGAAAACTTTGTAAGGCGGAATTCAAGCTTCTCACCATCATCAGCTGTCATGCGGATCACCTGAGAGGAAGCATAATCAATGGTTCCTGCCTTAGGTGCTACCACACAAACTCCGGAGTCAACTGCTGCCTTTACCTCCATACCGGTACCTACTGCCGGTGCTTCTGTTGTTAACAATGGTACCGCCTGACGCTGCATGTTAGATCCCATCAGCGCACGGTTAGCATCGTCATTTTCCAGGAAAGGAATCAGCGCTGTCGCTACGGAAAATACCATTTTAGGAGATACGTCCATGTAATCAAACATGGCCTTCGGGTATTCCTGAGTTTCTTCCAAATAACGACCTGATACGGACTTACGTACAAAATATCCGTTTTCATCTAAAAGCTCATTCGCCTGGGCTACATGATAATTATCTTCTTCATCTGCCGTCATATAAACAACTTCATCAGTTACTCTTGGGTTGGCAGGATCTGTTTTATCAATTTTACGATAGGGTGCCTCAATAAAACCATATTCGTTAATTCTTGCATAAGAAGCAAGGGAGTTAATCAGACCGATGTTAGGACCTTCCGGTGTTTCAATAGGACACATTCTTCCGTAATGGGAATAATGTACGTCTCGAACCTCGAAACCTGCACGGTCTCTGGAAAGACCACCGGGACCTAAGGCTGATAAACGTCTCTTATGAGTCAGCTCACCCAATGGATTGTTCTGATCCATAAACTGGGATAACTGAGAGGAGCCAAAGAATTCTTTTACGGCCGCCTGTACCGGTTTAATATTAATCAGAGACTGGGGTGAAACCTCCTGGGTGTCATGGGTAGTCATTCTTTCACGTACCACTCTTTCCAAACGGGAAAGACCGATACGGTACTGGTTCTGAAGCAATTCACCTACGGCACGAATTCTTCTGTTTCCTAAGTGGTCGATATCATCATCATGACCAATTCCATACTCTAAATGAATATTATAATTAATGGAAGCAAGAATATCTTCCTTTGTAATATGTTTAGGAATTAAGGAGCTGACATTTCTCATAATAGCTTCTGCCAGTTCTTCCGGCTGTTCGCTATATTCTTCTAAAATCTTTTCCAATACAGGATAGTATACCTGTTCCGTAATTCCTAACTCTTCAGGATTGCATTCTACAAAGGAAGTAAGATCTACCATCATATTGGAAAGAACCTTAACATTCTTTTCTTCTGTCTGAATATATACATAAGGAACAGCTGCATTCTGGATAGCATCTGCCAATTCCGGAGACACCTTGTCTCCTGCCTGTGCCAGAATCTCTCCTGTAGTAGTATCCACTACATCCTCTGCCAGAATCTGGTTACGGATTCTGTTTTTTAAGGCCAGCTTTTTATTGAATTTATAACGTCCTACCTTTGCCAGGTCATATCTTCTGGGGTCGAAGAACATGGCAGTAATGAGACTTTCCGCACTTTCCACACTGAAAGGCTCACCGGGACGAATTTTTTTGTACAACTCTATAAGACCGTCCTGATAAGTGCTGGAACCGTCTTTACTAAAGCTTTTTTCAATCTTGGGTTCATCACCAAAAAGTTCTCTGATTTCGTCATTGGTCCCTACTCCCAAAGCACGGATCAATACAGTTACAGGAACCTTTCTGGTTCTGTCTACACGAACGTAGAAAACATCATTGGAATCTGTTTCATATTCCAGCCAGGCTCCACGGTTGGGAATCACGGTAGAGGAATATAAACGTTTACCGATCTTATCATGACTGATTGCATAATAGATACCCGGAGAACGTACCAACTGGCTTACAATTACACGCTCCGCACCGTTGATTACAAAGGTACCCGTTGCTGTCATTAAAGGAAGATCACCCATAAAGATTTCATGTTCACTGATTTCTTCTTTCTCCTTATTATAAAGTCTTACTCTGACTTTTAAAGGAGCAGCATATGTCGCATCTCTCTCTTTACATTTTTCGATTGAATACTTCACGTCATTTTCGCATAACTCAAAATCCACGAATTCCAAGCTTAAATGTCCGCTGTAATCTGTAATAGGAGAAATATCGTCAAAGACTTCTTTTAAGCCTTCGTTCAGAAACCACTGATAGGAGTTCTTTTGAACCTCTATTAAGTTGGGCATCTCCAAAACTTCTTTTTGTCGAGAATAACTCATACGCATCTTTTTGCTGTTAGCAGAAGGCCGTATCCTATGTTTTTCCATTGACATTCACCCCGTTCTTATTGATTTATTGTGTATTTATCGTGTATATTACTCGATAATATGCACACGATACCACAATAGTGCACTGTCCATTCTACTCCAAAAGGTCAATGGTTGTCAAGGATATTTTCCTGTAAAATGGAAAAACTTATACTTCCAATTTCATATCTCCCTCCTGAATCATTCCTTTTTTCCTCATAAATTCAGAAACTGCCCAGGAAATTATTGCCGGAAGAGCGATATGTACTATTATAATGAAGAAAATAACAGTTGTTCCACTCTTTCCTTCCGCCACCATTGTCTGGTAGGTATTGATCTGTCCTACCAAACCGGCTGTTCCCATACCGGAGCCGGTAGGATTATTTGTCATTTTAAATACTATAGTAGATAAAGGACCGGTAACGGCGCTGGCTATAATTGCCGGAAGCCAAATGATGGGCTTCTTTACAATGTTACCGATTTGAAGCATACTGGTTCCCAGTCCCTGAGCCAGTAAACCATTTACTTTATTTTCCCGATAGCTGGCCACTGCAAAGCCTATCATATTGGCACAGCAGCCTGCTGTTGCCGCTCCTGCTGCCAGACCTTGCAAACCAAGAATAACTCCCAGTGCTGCTGAGCTGATGGGCAGCGTCAGAATAATTCCCATCAAAACAGATACAATAATTCCCATAATAAAAGGTGCCTGCTCCGTTCCCCAGTTCACTAAAGAACCCAGCCATGTCATAAAGGCAGAAATTGAGGGACCTAATAATAAGCCTACACTACTTCCTGATACAATACAGCAAAAAGGTGTTACCAAAATATCCACCTTGGTTTTTCCTGCTACTATTCTTCCTACATAAATACTGGTAACAGCTGCCAAAAAGGCACCCAGGGGTTCTCCCGGACCGGTCAAAACTATAGAGCCTTCTACCAGCACTGTGCCAGCCAGAATCTTTGCCGCAAAGGCACCCATCATCCCCGAAGTAATGGAAGACACTACTACTAACGGTACCGACTTCAGCTTTAATGCAGTAGCGCAACCAATTCCTGCTCCTGTAGCTGCCGAAGCTATTTTGCCCATCATGATCACCGCATTCCCTACCTCACCCGGAAGCAGACCTCCCAGCTGAACAATAATGGTACCAATAATCAGGGTGGCAAACAAACCGGTTGCCATTCCTCCTAAACCATCAATAAAGATTTCTTTTAAATATTTTTTCATAACGTCCTCCCTTAACCAGTATTTTATAGTATATACACTTGTCTTGTCAGTTGCTTAGTTTATCACTTTTTTTCTTCGATGACAACCCGAATTTTTTATCTATATAGTAGATTTATTTTACAACAAAAAGAAGACCTCCATCTTCCCCAATTTTCCGGGAGAGATAAATGTCTTCTTCCTTCTACTTTTTTTAATCACTTTATTTTACAGCTTGGTCAAATCCTCCTGGCAGGCCAGCTGATATCCCTGTTTGCTTAGTACCTGTGTAGCCTTTTCATTATCCTTCACACGGAAAATCATATAGGCCAGGTTGCGCTTTGTGGTAGAAAATGCATAAATATACTCGATATTAATTTCATTTTCTCCCAGCTGGCTGATTACCTTAGCCAATGCTCCCGGCTCATCGGGAATTCCAACCGCCAACACCTTGGTAATAGAACATACATAGCCGGCATCCTTTAATACCTGAACTGCCGTAAATACATCATCTACAATCAAACGGGCAATTCCAAAATCTGAAGCTTCCGCTAAAGACAAAGCTCTCATATCAATTTGATTCTCTGATAAAACCTTTGTCAGCTCTCCCATAGTACCCGGTCTGTTTTCCAAAAAAATCGAAATCTGCTTTACTGTCATACCCTGTTCCCCCTTAATAAAGTTTACGTTTATCAATAATTCTGACTGCCTTACCTTCACTTCTGGCAATGGTCTTAGGTGCCACTAAGGTAACCTTTGCATAAATTCCCAGCATCGCCTTTAATGCATTAATTAATTCTTTTTCTTTTGTTGCTACTTCTTTTAAGCTGTCTGAGAACATTTCGGCAGTCATCTCTACCTGTACTTCTATAGTATCACCATTATTTACACGGTCAACAATAATCTGATAATTTGCTGCATAACCATTGTTCAAAAGTACTGTTTCAATCTGGGACGGGAATACATTTACTCCCTTAATAATCAACATATCATCACTTCTTCCCATTGGCTTACTCATTCTTACATGAGTTCTTCCGCAGGAGCATTTTTCTTTGGTTAAAACACAAATATCTCTGGTACGGTAACGCAGTAAGGGGAATGCTTCTTTGGTAATACTGGTAAATACCAGCTCTCCCTTTTCTCCTTCAGGAAGTACTTCTCCCGTATCCGGATCAATAATCTCTGCAATAAAATGATCTTCGTTGATATGCATTCCTTTCTGGGCACTACATTCATAGGAAACTCCGGGACCTGAAATTTCTGTAAGACCATAAATATCATAGGCCTTAATTCCCAGCTTTTCTTCAATATCATTACGCATTTCCTGGGTCCAGGCCTCTGCCCCGAAAATACCTGCTTTTAATTTAATCTGGTTCTGCAATCCCTTTTCGTGAATGCTTTCTGCCAAAAAGGCTGCATAGGAAGGAGTACAGCAAAGAATGGTTGAGCCCAAATCTGTCATAAACTGAATCTGACGGTCGGTATTTCCGGAAGACATGGGAAGTGTAAGACATCCAACCTTATGGGAACCTCCGTTTAATCCGGGACCTCCGGTAAATAAACCATAGCCATAACCTACATGTACTACATCCTCTTTTGTTCCGCCGGCTGCTACAATTGCTCTGGCACAGCAGTCTTCCCATAAATCAATATCATGCTGTGTATAGAAAGCCACTACTCTGCGACCTGTAGTACCGCTGGTGGACTGAATTCTTACACAATCTGCCAAAGGCTTTGCCACTAATCCATAAGGATAGGCTTCTCTTAAATCATCCTTTGTTATAAAGGGAAGCTTATACAAATCATCAATAGAAGTAATATCCTCCGGAGTTACTCCCTTTTCCTCCATCAACTTTTTGTAATAAGGAACATTGTCATATACATGTCTTACCTGTTTTATTAATCTTTCATTCTGCCATTCCCGGATTTGTTCCCTGTCTGCACATTCAATTTCCGGCTGATAATAATTCTCCATCTCCATAAACCTTCCTTTCATTAGTAACTCCGGCATTCTTTTCATAATCATATCTCTATTAGCCGGAGTAAGTACAAGTGCACTTGTATAGAGTAACGCTTTGCACCTTTACTTCACTAAACTATATCATTTTAACGCGAAAAAGTAAATAGAAAAAAGCCTGCACTTTTGCACAGGCTTTGTATCTATCATTGTCTTTATATTTTTTTATTTATCTTTTCCCTGCTTTTACTGCCGAGCGCTTTTTTCCCCATAAAAGCAAGAGAGCTACATAAGCAAGGGTAACCACTGCTGCAATAGGGTAAGCAACTTCCCAAGGCTGTCCAAAGCCGATTTTTGCATTGATAATAAAGCTAATAGTATGGAAAGCATAAAAAGCACCGGGAATTACAGGCATCCATGCCCATTTGCCTTTTCCCTTTTCAAACATCCAAATAGTAATTGCCAGGAAGGCAAACAGTGCCAGTGTCTGGTTTGACCATGCAAAGTAACGCCATAAGGTATTAAATCCACCGGGATTTGTTTTTGCCCAGACTAAAATAGCTGCTACCAAAATAAAAATAATTGAAGAAAATGCTAATCGTTTTTTGTTGGTACTCTGATCAATATTTAAGGACTCGGAAAGTGCCAGACGAAGACTTCTTAAGGCTGTATCTCCGGAGGTAACAGGCAGAACAATGATACCGATAATTGCAATAATACCACCGATAGGTCCCAATAAATCCTTACAGATAATTCCTACTGTCGCTGTTGCCAAGCTGGGATCTGCTGCCTGAATACCTAAGTTATAGGCACCCATAGCTGCTGCTGCCCATACCATGGCAATAAATCCTTCTACGATCATCATGCCGTAGAATGTTGTTCTTCCCTCATACTCGCTTTTCATGGTACGTGTAATAATTGCTGTCTGTGTAGAATGGAAACCGGACAACAAACCACAGGCTACCGTAATAAAGAAGATGGGAATAAATTTATTGGCACTGAAGTAATCTGCATAACTGAAATGCTGAGTTACACCATCGATTATCTGATATGCCTGAGGTGCATCCCATACCTCCCAAAGCTCGATCAACTGATATCCGTTAAAGAACATGCTGATAAAAACACCAACTGCAGAAAACAAAAGAATCAAACCAAATATCGGATAAATCTTTCCGATAATAGCATCAATAGGAAATACGGTAGCTACTAAATAGTAAGCAAAAATCACACCATAAATAATCCAGGTGGAAACAGAGGTTGCTTTTCCGTCAAATCCAAATACCTGAGTTGCAGCTAAGTCTCCTGGTGTATAAATAAATACAGCACCTACCAGTAACAGTAATAAGCTAACAAAAATCTGATAAATTGTATATACTGTTTTATTGCTGTATTTAGAAATCATCTTAGGCATCTGTGTTCCGCCGTCACGAAGACAGATCATACCACAGAAATAATCATGCATCGCTCCCGCAATTACGTTTCCTAAGGGAATGGTAATAAAGGCAATGGGACCAAACAAGATACCCTGAATAGGTCCTAAAATAGGTCCTGTACCTGCAATATTCAATAAGTTAATTAAACTGTTTTTCCATAATGGCATGGGTACAAAATCCACCCCGTCCTCTTTGGTATAACAGGGAGTTTTACGGTCATCCGGTCCAAAGACTTTTGTACAAAGCTTTCCGTAGAACAGACCGCCGATAATAAGAATTGCTAATCCAATAAAAAATGTAATCATGATGTGCTCCTCTCTTTTGTAGATTTTCTTCTTTCGTTATCCTTTCTTTTCTTCTTACCCTTCTGATTTGTGTTCTTATATAGGACTTTTTCACTTCCCATTTCATACTAGACTTTTTTTATCTAGTTTGTGATGTTACTTTAGCACTTTACAGTATACCTGTCAATTATTTTCTTATATTTTTTTAAGAGAAAAATTATTTTTATTAAAATTTTATTATCTTCTTCTGTTAAATTTATTAGAAATGACGTTTTTTATATTTTGTAATAATATGATGCTAGGGTCAAAAGCCATTTCATTAATTTTTCTTTGTACAATATATACAATTCATAAAGAGGGTTTCTAAAAACGTCGGTTCTTATCTCCTGTATTTTAGGAGATTAGTACCGTTACGTTTTTAGTTAAGTGAAAACGTCCCGATGTTGATTTGTATATATTGTACAGCTAAATGTTACTACAAAGGCTTTTGACCCCGCACATCATATTATTTTTATATATAAAAAAGGAGTATTGCTTCTTTTTTAAAGTAATACTCCCTGATAATTCATTGAACCATAATTATTCTATATTCTAATTATTTATTCTTTTTCTATTCCTCTAATAATTTAAAGTAGGCTACTAAATCTTTTAAATTCACTGAATGTGCCAGTAATTCTTCACTGGTAGCTGAGGTTTCTTCTGCAGCTGCAGAGTTATCCTGAATAACATCTGCAATCTGGGCAATACCGATTCTGATTTCTTCCATAGTAGTGGACTGTGCAGATAATAGAACACTGGTTTCTTCAGAAGCCACTGCCATCTGTTCCATCCCCTGCATTACCTGCTGCAGAGAAGATGCTGTTTTAATGGTAATTTCATTACCTTTTGCTATTTCATTCATAGACTCTACAATGAGATTTCTGGTATCAATAGCATACTGGGCACTGTCACTGGCCAATTTTCCGATTTGATCAGCCACTACTGCAAAGCCTCTTCCGGCATCCCCTGCTCTTGCCGCTTCAATGGATGCATTTAAAGACAATAAGTTAGTCTGAGAAGCAATGTCCTCAATTTCAGAAATAATTACTTCTATTTTCTGTGAGGTCTGAATAATACGCTCCATGGCATCAGTCAGCATCTGTAATTCGCGATCACCTTCCTCTGCAATGGCTGCATATTTTCTTGCCTCTTCATGAGCACCGGAAGCTTTTTTTGCACTTTCTGAAGCTGCTTCGGCTACACTGTCAATAGTAGCTGTTAATTCTTCTACCGCTCCTGCCTGATTGGTAGCTCCTTCTGCCAGCTTCTGAGCACTTTCCGCCAGCTGTCCTGCTCCTGTTGCCACCTCATCCGATCCTTCATTAATCTGAACCATGGCAGCATTAAGATTCTTTATAATATTCTCAATTGCTTCCTTAATTTTTATAAATTTTCCTTCAAATTCCACATCCGGACGTACACGGAAGTTACCTTTTCCTACCTCTTCCAAGCCGTAGTCTATGGTATCTAAATATTTATGTAATTTGGCAATGGCATGATTCATGTGATTAGCCATAGATCCAAACTCATTCTTCGTATTAATATCTAACTGAAAATCCAAATCTCCGGCAGACATTTTTCTGGCTGCCTCCTCCATTTTAAGGATAGGATCTTCAATATCCCTAGCTGTATGAATTCCTAATCTGATGGCAATGGTAATTGCTATCAACATAAATACTAAAACAACAACTACAATCAACTTACTGAAAAGAGATAAAAAGCCGGAGACACGGTCTCCTCTTTCTACATTCAGTGCAAGCAATTCTTCACTGTCCTGCATAATCTGTCTCAAATGAGGTGCTGCCTGCTCTCTGAAAATCTTCAGTGCCTCTGCTGATTTATTCTCTTTTCCCAGGGCTACTGCCTGATCCCTGTATTCTAAGTATAAAGGATATTCTTTGTTGATATCTGCCAGTAAATTTCTTTCTTCCTCTGTTTCCAGCTGATCATCAAACATATCCAGATAATAATCTACCTTTTCATCACAAAGTGCTAATTCTGTTTCCGCATCCTTCATGTCCTCTTCGTTTTCAAGCATGATAATATCACGAGTCATGGCACCGCCACGGTTTAAATAGGTATTATATTCACCTATATCTCCCTGGATAAATCCGTTAAGCTCAAGCGCCTGCCCATATCGCATATCTATAACAAGAAGCATTATTACACTGATTACTCCTCCGATACCGGCTAAAATTACCGTGTACATAAAACTTGTTGTTAACCGTTTTCTGATGTTCATCTCTCTTAATTTCGCCATATATTCTCCCCCTATTGTTGCTGCTATACCTGCAATATCCTTTTCCCCTTGTGGGATATTGCCTCTCCTTTTCCCCTTGTGGGATATTGCCTCTCCTTTTCCCCTTATGGAATATAGCGTCGTTAGTTTGTTTCTCTTTACCGAAGACTGCTTGTCTGATACGGAATATTGTGAATTTGTGTTTTCCTTTTTAGAAGTCTGCTTATTTATTCTTATCTATAGAATATTGCATTTTTTCTTCTTTTCTAAAAATTTTTATACTTTATTCTCTTTTTTCAATCATCCTTTCTAATTTTTTTCACTATTTTATACTATAATCTTTTTATTTTCAACATAAATTTTATATTTTTTTACAACTTTTTATTGTTATATCTTTATCAAAATTAAGTTGATTTTCGGGTCTTTTACAGCTTTTCACTTTATAACTTTTCTTTGATTTTTAGGGGGCAGATAATTTTGGGGTTTTGCCTTGTTTTTGATGCTTTTACTTCTCATAAAAAAGAGCTGCTACCTAAGTAACAGCCCCTTGTGCTCTTAATCTATATTAGGTTGTAAATAAACTTATTTCATCGCTTACCAAAGCTTTCTTTTAGGAAGCCTGATATCTGCGCCCTGCCAGAGCACCCTGATAACCGGAAATTCCTCCAATATTTTTTACATTTTTATATCCCATCTGCAGAAGTTGGTGCCTTGCTTCAGCACTTCTGCCACCACTGAGGCAGTAAACAAAAATATTGGCTTCTTTATCTTTTACAATTCCTGAAATGGATTTTAAGTTATTCAAAGGAATATTCTTACTTCCCGGAATATGCTCCTCCTTATATTCCATGGGAGTACGAACGTCAATTAAATATGCATTTCCTGCTTTCTTATATTCCTCTACTCCTGCGTTAATATTTCCTAATCCTAAAAAATTTAATAATCCCATAATTTTTCCTTTCTGTAGTTATATCTATCTTTTAAATAACTTGTTGTTTAATTACAGGATCATATTATCTCTTTTATTTTTTCTCTTCTGTGATTTTATCACCTTACAAGAAAGAATACAGACCCGGATCTGACGCAAAAATCCCCACTGCACCTTCTGTGCAGCAGGGATTTTATTACTCAATTTCTTAATTTCTTATTTGGCATACAATTTGAAACGATTTACCAGGCTGTCCAGCTCCTGGGCTCTGGCCGCCAGTTCTTCACTGATGGCAGAACATTCTTCAGAGGAAGCTGCGTTATTGGAGGTTACTACTGAAATCTGGTTTACTCCCTCTTCTACCTGCTGTAAGGCCTGAGACTGAGCAACAGATACTTCGCTGTTCTCCTTGGTTGTCTTAGCAAAGCTTTCCAGTTCACCGATAATCTTTTCAAAGCCGATAGCTGCTGTTTCCGTTACTTTATTTCCTTTGTTGATTTCTTCTACTGTTTTGCTGATCAGCTCTTTTGTATTTGTTACTGCGGTAGCACTATCTGTAGCCAGCTTTCCAATCTGGTCAGCTACTACAGCAAAGCCACGTCCTGCTTCTCCGGCTCTTGCTGCCTCGATGGAAGCATTTAATGCTAAGAGACTTGTCTGGGAAGCAATTTCTTCGATAGAGGTTACGATGGTCTCAATCTCTCCTGAGATTTCCATAATACGCTGCATTTCTCTCTTCAGCTCTGCCATCTGTTCTTTTTCCACTTCAGCTTCTTCTACTGCCTGAAGCATCTTGTTATAAGATTCTCTGGCATCCTTGGCTGCTTTATCTGCCATGCTGCTTACGGTTTCAATGGTGGCTGTCAGCTCTTCTACCGCACTGGCCTGTTCCCCGGTACCACTTGCCAGATCATTGGCTGCTCCTGCCACCTCATCCGAACCGGTATCTACCTGGCTGGAAACCTGACGGATTTCATTTAAGGTCTCATTAAACTCTCTTAAAATCACTACAAAGGAGGTTTTGATATTGGAAAAATCTCCTAAAAAGTCTGTAATCTCATCAAAGTTTCTTGTCAAATCACCTTTGGCAACCTTTTCAAAGTTTTCACAAATTTCCTGCACATAACCATTTAAGATGGTAATGGACTCTCTCATAACCTTAGCCAGGTTACCCAACTCATCCTCAGATTCATAATCAAGCTCATCGGCGTGAGACAAATCTCCTACTCGCAGCTGCTCTGCCGCCTTTTCAATCTGCTTTACAGGCTCAAGTAAAACTTTAATCACTACTGCTGCCAGCCGTACTGCAATCCAGGTAATTATAATTAACAGAATAATTCCGATAATAATAAGTCCGATTGCCAGCTGTACTGCACTCTCTTTATAAGAATCAGCAGTATCCATGATAGAAGCTTCTAAATCCTCGATCATAACTTTAAGTTCATCTACTGCCGGCTTGTGGTATTCGTTATTAAATTCTCTGGCAGCTTCAAAATCCTTTGCCTTTAAAAGAGCCATGGTTTCCTGACGATATACCCTTACTGTTTCATTGAGCATTACATTAATATTTTCCAGGCGCTCCTTATCTTCTGCTGTCAAAAGATTTTCCTTCAGCTTGGCATAGGCCTCATCCATAATAGCGGCATTCTTTTCTGTAGTAGCCTCCAGCTGAGGATACATTTCATCCAGGCGCCCTAAACCTTCCGCCATTACACGGTTCAAAGCTCTTTGAATATCCACCTGGGGGTAATATAAGGAAGAGCTGTAGGAAATGTTCATGGTAGGTCCTTCATACAGCTTTACCAGACGTCCTTCAATTGTCTTCATTCCTATTAACAAAATAACAATTAATACAAACGTGCTTATAATAATGGTTCCAAAGGAATAAAATAATTTTTTTCCTATGGGAAGATTTCTAAATAATTCTTCTAATCCTTTTTTCTTCATAACGACTCCTATCTTTGCTGCCAAAAAAATAACATTTCAAATCCTTTTCTTCCAAATAAATCCTCTAATCTCTCCGGCTCCATAATAGGTATCTGAATCTCCTTTTAAGGCTGCAATTCTTTTGTGTTCTACTTTATACTGTTACAATCTTTGTACATTAACGTACTCCTTTTAACTCTCCTTCCCGGTATTTTATGGTCTTTTCTCTCTCTGCTACCTCATCCACAGATGATGTAACACTTTAAAACAGTAAAAGCCAATATGACAAAACACCTGATGTCCTCTCATATTGACTTTTGTAAGCGATAATTTGGCAATATTAAATTAAAATACATTTTTGTGTATTCCATAATCTTACCCTTTCTTAAATTAACTTATCCCCTTACATAAATACTAGCACTTATCTTACCAGTAATCAATAGCTTTTTCGTTATTTTGACAATTTTTTAACTTTCTAGTCAAAAATTTATCAATTTGTCATCAAATCAACCTGTTCCACTTAGATCTTTAACACAAATAACAATATCGATGCCCGGCATTTTTTACCGTACACCGATATTGGTTACTCATTATCTTATTTTATTTCAGACCTTTGTCTATTTTGCTTCCAAAACTTATCTGATTTCACTTCCCGGCTTTTTCATATCTGCTTTCTTTTTATACATGGTCTCGTCTGCCCTGACAAAAACATCTTCAAAGCTGCTGTCACAGTCTTCATCAAATACAGCATAGCCTGCTGCCACACTTACTTTTTCTTCAGGACAGGTTGCCTTTTCCTGCATCTGTGCCATACGTGTATAAAATTTTTCCAGTAAACGGTCTACATTTAATAAGTCTTCTCCCATCAAAAGGGCAATAAACTCATCTCCTCCGATTCTGAAAACCGGACTGTGCTTAAAGACCGTACAAATCAATTTACAGCAATTAATAATATAAGTATTCCCTACTTCATGTCCATATTGGTCGTTTACACCCTTTAATCCATTAATATCCAGCATCATAACACCAAACTGCTGGAAACCATTTTTAATATTATCATCAATTTTATTGATTTCTTCATCATAAGCCGCCTTGGATTTCACACCGGTTAAAGGATCGCGGTAGGCCAAATCACGCATCTGATCCATATATACCTTAAGACACTCCACAGTCTGCTGGAAGCTTACGGACAGCTCTCCTACCTCATCTGTAGAATTATTCATTAAGGTTACATTCATATTTCCTTTAGCAACCTCTTTGGCAGCCTTTGTCAGCTCCTTCAGGGGCTGTATAATTGTTTTGGCATACATAATTACTGTAGTACAACAAATCAGGGAAACCAGTACTGTTGCAATCAGCAGGGTTGTAATCAGCTGATTCTTTTGCAGATCAGTTTCCTTGGCAGGTGCCGTAACAATAAGCAGCATGCCGTTTTCCAGCTTGCTGTAGGTCATCTTTTTATCTTCTCCGTTATAGCCGTATTCAAAGATAAAGTCCTTTTCCTGCTTATCATCCAGCATGGCTACAAAGGAATCCCATTCCTCGTGCTTTCTGCTGATGGAAAAGCTGTCTTCTCCCTTGGGATGATAAATAATCTCCTTTTTTTCATTGATTACATAACCGTAACCACTGTCATAAATCTTAACGGAATCCACCTCTTGAATAATATCATCAAAGAGAATATGCATTCCTACTACTCCTACCAGTTTACCATCCTGATAAAGAGGAGTAGCATAAGAAATCACCTTAGCATTTATCTTACCGGAATCATAAGGCTCTAACCAAACAGCCTGTCCGGCTTCTGCCGCGTACTCATACCACTCTAATACGCTCATAGAACCAATATAATGCTTAATATATTTTTCTCCCTCTCTGCCTATCTCTCCTTTTTCTTTTTCACTTTTCACAAAATACAAATTAGTATTGGAGGCAGCCAGTTCCGGTTCAAATCTCAGGTAGGTAGCTACGGCACCCTCGGTACTTCCCAGGGCACCCTTCAGTATAGTTTCCATTTCCTGAAGATAATGTTCACTTTGCTCCTTATCCAGAAGAAGCTCCTTGATATTATACCGGTCTAAGGCTTTATGAGCCATAATATTTACTGATTGTTCAATTCTTAAAAATAAGTTATTCAGATTGGCTGCCTCCTGATGACAGGCAGCATTCATGGTACTGGCAGTATTTCTGTCGGTGGCACTGGTAGTATAATAAAGCCCAAAGCCCCCCATTACACATGTTGCGAATAAAATTCCCAACAAGGTCAATATGGTAATTTTAGTTTGGATAGAATTAAAAGAATATTTCATAAAAGTTCTTCCTCCCGCACCGAATACCGTTAACAGATACTGACAATAATTTAACAATTTAAATCATGCTTAGAATCATTATAACACATAAGTTTTAAAAAAAACCTTTTTTTTGCAATTTGTTCAAAATTCTGCAAAAAATACTGTAAAAAAGCTACAAAATATGTTTTTTTCATGCCTTTTCAC
>JAFYWD010000079.1 GCA_017558205.1 Lachnospiraceae bacterium
ATTTTGTATTATCTTCTTCTCCTCCATTATATTCTTCATTAAATACATGAAGGCTGTATACACCATCAGACAGAGTATCTGGCAAGTCTATAGTAACATTGCCTGATGCCTGAGTAGGTTTCAGGATTCTTCCATAGGAAAGAACCTCTCCTGCTTTTACCAAAAGGGCAGAAATATATTCCTTGTCTCCTGTTTTGGCACCACTGTAAGTAAGAGTAATGCTTTCTCCTGCCGCTGCCTGTTTTGTTCTTTCCTGCAGGGCAAACTGTCTGCTGCTATCCAACAGAGTAAGCTTCCACTCCTTTACCGAGCCATATTCTACAGCTTCCAATCCCAGGGAATTGCCCAGACTCTTACCTCCTTCCGCCTGAGAGGTAAATAAAACGGCATTCTTTGCTATATTTGTTGCCGGTCTGGCTCCCCAGACTCCTGATACTTTTACATAAAAATGCCATCCGGAATAGTCAAACATCATCACATGCAGAGGATTATTCCCCAAGGCTGTTCTGGTCCACCATCCCTTGGCAGCTCCATCTACTCCTAAAACCTTAAGACCGGGAACTCCTCTGTAAGTAGAAACATATTCCCAGATTTCCGGAATGGAGGGCGCAAATAATTTCTCATTTACTAAAGTATTTTCCTCCATCGGATAGCCAAATTTCGCTTCCGGGCCGGCCTCCTGAGCAGGCTCAGTTTTAGTAACGGCCTGTAAACTATCCAGCTCACTTTGGGTAAAATACGTGGTACCGGTAAGCGTATTTTTAAACCAAGCGACAATATCACTGTTTTGCCACTCATTAGGGTTTGTCTGTCCTTCATTGGCAGTCTCATCTGTATCAAACTGCAAAATATCTACTACCGTTTCTGATAAAAGAAAAATACCGGTATTTTCTCCTGCATTATTTTTCTCCGCATCCAGTACCCTCCATTTTATGGGCTGTTCTCCTGCTTTTCCCAAGTATAAATAGTCCTGGGGATTATAATGCTTATCAGGTAACATTACAACCTCTTCTACTACACTGTCCAAGCCTTCTGTTCCCAGCTGTATGGTTCTTTCATCCAGTCCGGCTGCATAGCTTGGGATTCCTATGCTTCCCAGCAATAAACTGACAGCCAGAAGAATACTAAGTCCTTTTTTTCTTTTCATCATATTCTACCTCTTTTCTTCTGTATTTTCGTAACTGTGAGGTTACTAAGCAGTTACGTATTATGTGTCTCTTGGATATCTCAAATTCTATCACTTTCCTAGGTTTTTTTCATGTGTTTTTTTCAATGTTTAGAATTCTTTATAATAAAAGAAACCCTATCTTAATTCTTTCTAAATAATAAGAAATATTATATAAAATACTTCAAACTTTCTCTTTTACTGCAATTTTTCTTTCAATGAAAGCATGTCCCGAAAAATAAATTTCCTTTCCAGAAAACTGCTGATTTTTCCTATTAACCATCCGTTTAATAATGCACAGAAAAAAGTTCCCCATTTAACACCTACAAAGGTTCCAAAAAAGCTTAGCGATAACAAAACAGCTAAGGCACAGCTGCAGTAATCATATATCGTTTTTGTTATACCAAAGGATATATGAAATTTTTGAGACAACTCTTTTACCACCAGTTCGTAGGCCTCAGGTGGAAAATAGGTATGTAAAAGAAGTACTACTCCCATTGCACAGGTAACCATTCCTATCAGGTAAAAACTTACCTGCCATCCAATACCCGCATAAGGAAATAAAGCAACAAGATCGATGGCAAGATCAAGCACGATTCCATAGAAAAAAGCTGTCACAAAGGATAAAAAATAAATCTTCTTAAATTTTCCCATAATACAAGATAACAGAAACAGCAAAACTGCCTGAACCAAATATTCAGACATACCAAAGGAAAAAAAGGGCAAATATTCTAATGCTTTCAAGTATATGAGATAGGCCGGTGCCACAATCATAGATATGCCAAAATCTGCTTTTTCCATAAAGGCTGTTCCTAAAGCCAAAATAAAAATTCCTGCAAAATATGCTAATTCACTGTAAATTATTCTTTTTCTTTTCATAGGCACCTCTTTGATAGTATGTGTATTTTCGGTAACCGGATTTTTTAATATTCTAACATAAATATACCTTTTATTCCATTTCTCTTAACCTTGAGTTTCTCTATAAAAAACTATTGTGTTTTATTCTCATTCTCCACGCCAATCAGCCAGTGATTGGCGTGGGTGTGAAAAGTAA
>JAFYWD010000080.1 GCA_017558205.1 Lachnospiraceae bacterium
ATTTTTATTAAAGCTCTATCTGGGAGAGAAAGGTATTAGAAATCTTCTGGGAGCAGTTTTATGTGCCTGGTATATGGGCGGGGGAAATTATGTTACCGCAGTGGGTACACTTCTGATTGTACTGACAATTTTATTTTTTATATTTATTATTCGTACGATAAAGCTTCAAAAAGAGATTCTTATTTCCTTGGCAGTTTTTATCATTTCCTTTATGATTAATGTACTGGCTCCGGGAAATGTTTCCAGGATGGGTAGACAAGAAGGTTATCCACTGATACAAGCCTTTTTTATGGCATTTTATACTTCTTTAGAATATATGCTGGGAAAATGGTTGCACTGGACAATCCTTGTGTTTATTCTTTTTATGCTTCCGTTTTTATGGAAGATAGCAAAAAAAGTAGAATTTAGATTCTCCTGTCCATTGCTTGTAATAGGTTATAGCTGGTGTTATATGGCATCCTTATTTTTTGCACCTTTATATACTATTCGAACAGTAGAGGTGGGAAGATTTCAGAATATCATGTTTTTACAGTGGATGATCTTACTTGTCTTTGATATCACCTATTTTTTCGGATGGCTGCAAAGACGTTATCAGCTACAGCAAAAAGAGCTTTTTGGAGGCTATGAAAAGAAATATTTGCTTATACTGATAATATCAAGTATTATTATGTTGGGATTAGGAAGTAAAGCAGAGCCTGAAAAATATACTTCTGTTGCAGCTCTTACCTCATACATGCAGGAGGATTATCAGCAATATAAGCAGGAATATGAGAAAATGCTTTCGGAGCTTAATAGCAGTAAAAAATCGGTGACTATTACTGATTTCACCCATGTCCCCTCTTTCCTGGAGCCAACGGAAAGCGAGGAGTGGAGCTCCGGCTTACGACTATTTTATAATAAGGAGAATGTAACGATCACCAAACCTTAAGAGGAAAATATTATGAAACTGGTAAAAAAAATATTTGAGAGGGAAGAGCTACGTTTTGCTATGGTAGGAGTAGCAAATACCATGATAGGTACTACTGTTATGCTGGTAGCATATAACCTGTTTGGCTTTGGTTATTGGAGTGCCAGTGCCCTAAATTATATTGTGGGAAGTATTTTCAGTTATTTTGCTAATAAATACTTTACCTTTCACTCCACACAGCAGTCCTTCAAAGAGATCTTACGTTTTATTTTAAATATTGTGATTTGCTATATCATCGCTTATGCTTTGGCGAAGCCCGGCATTACCTTGTTATTGGGTCAGCTGGATTTAGAGATTTCCATACTGGAACAGATTAGTATGATTACCGGAGTAGTCCTGTTTATTATCATTAATTTTTTTGGACAAAAATTTTTCGTTTTTATAAAGTAAAGGGGTAACTATGAAGGTCTGGATAGTTACGTAAAGGGAAAGTAGGATAACAAATGATATCAGAAAAAAGAGGAAATATATTATATCTTGTGGTACCGTGTTTTAATGAAGAGGAAATCATTGAAAAATCCGTACAGGTATTAAAGGAAAAGGTAATACGCCTTATTCAGGAGCATAAGGTTAGTTCTAAAAGTAAAATCATGTTCGTAAATGACGGGAGTAAGGATAAAACCCTGCAGCTGCTTCATAAAGCTGCAAAAGAAGATTCCATGATTTCTGTACTAAGCTTTACTACTAATTTTGGACACCAAAGTGCCATTCTGGCAGGGATGTTAGCTTCTGTGGATTATGCAGATATGGTAGTAACGATTGATGCGGATTTACAGCAGGATATTGAAGCCTTGGATGATTTTATTGAAGCCTATCAAAGAGGTAATGAGGTAGTTTACGGAGTAAGAAAGGATCGTCACAGCGACGGCTTTTTTAAAAAGTTTACTGCCACTGCCTATTATAAGCTGTTACATTTTTTAGGCTGTGATATTATTACCAATCATGCAGATTATCGTCTGATGTCTAAAAAAGCTTTATTGACGTTAAAGGAGTATAAGGAAGTAAATTTATTTATGAGGGGACTTGTTCCCACCATGGGCTTTCCTTCTGATATTATATATTTTGATGTGAAGGAAAGAGAAGCCGGAAGCTCGAAATATACCTTAAAGAAGATGATG
>JAFYWD010000081.1 GCA_017558205.1 Lachnospiraceae bacterium
AAAATCAACATTATTTAAAATCATAATATATATCCTCCTGACAATTCTTTTCTATTTTAATGCAAGGGACACAGTTATGCAAGGCTGTGAATCAGTTTTTTAAATTCTTTTCCCTGGTTTATAGAAAAAATAAGGATAAGAAAAGTATTCCTACAGATACTCTTTGTTTATTCAGAGTAAATCATGGAAATTCCCTGCTGTAAGAGGGAAGCATCAATGGCTCCTGTAGCATGAGCTGTTAAATAGCCTTCAGAATTAATGAAATAGGTAGTAGGTATGGAAACCACGGAATAAGTAAGGGACGCACTGGAGTCATTGTCAAAATAAACCGGGAAGGAATAGCTCTGTTCTGCAATAAAGGCAGAAGCAGACTCTACGGTTTCTCTGGAACCGTCAGTTAAATTTACCATTAGGAATTCTATTTCTTCACCGTATTTTTTGTAGGCCTCATCGAAGTCAGGCATTTCTGATTTACAGGGACCGCACCAGCTGGCCCAGAAGTTTAGTACAATGGGCTTACCGAAATAGGAGCTTAAGATTACCGGGTTTCCGTCCTTATCATAGATTTTAAAGTCAGGTGCTTTACTTAAATTTTGTTGAGAAGCTTCTTCTTCCTCAGCAGGAGTACTTTCCTGTACTGCAGAAGCTGTTTCCTCGGTAGGAGTGCTTTCCTCCGCCAAAGTCATATCTTCTTCCTTGTTACTTGGGGCTGATTCTGTTTGCGGTAAATCAGAAACTAATCCGTTGCTTTCTACCTTTTGACTGAGTGAGGTATAAAGTGCGGAGGTACCAATCATTAAAGCTACAAATATGAGAATCAAAAGTATTGTTTTTTTCTTGCTGTTCATTTTTTATTCCTTTCAAATATGGTTTGTTTTTAGAGTAAAAGCTATTCTTGATCAATTAAGCCAGTAAAGATAAAAATTTACCCAGATGTCCGGTTGCCATAAAAATACCTACAATAATTAAAAGACCTCCCGAAATCATATTTATGACTGTATAGTGCTTCTTTATAAAGTCAAAGGTTGTTTTTAAACGATTGATTAACACGGCACTTAAAAGGAAGGGAATACCAAGCCCCAGTGAGTAGAGAAGAAGCATTACCATACCTTTTAAAGTATGTCCCTGCTGAGAAGCAAGAGCCAGAGCAGAGCCAAGAAAGGCACCAACGCAGGGAGTCCAGCCTAAGGAAAAAATCACACCGAATATAATGGAAGAAAAGAAATTCAGGTTATCCGTTTTAACATTTTTACTGCTGCCTTTAAAAAGATTGATTTTAAAAACACCCAGAAAATTAAGTCCAAAGAAAATTACAACCAGACCGGAAATGATATTTACCATGGTCTGATGAGATTTTAAAAAGCTTCCCAAGGTTCCGGCCAAGGCTCCCATAGCAACAAAGACTACCGTAAAACCAAGTACAAACCCTGAAGCACAGGATAAGGTTTTCTTGGTATCCTTTGTATTGCCACCTGCAAAATAAGAAATGTAAATCGGGAGCATAGGCAACAGACAAGGGGAGATAAAAGTAATAATACCTTCCAAAAAAGAGACAAAATATTGCATAAAAACCTCCTATTGTCTACAAATACTAAAAATTGAATTATTGCTACTATAACAGTGAAAATGATGCTGTCTCAGAGTAACATATTGGATAAAAAAAGTCAAATTTACAAAGGCTGATGTTAAGGGTAACAGTTCAGTCATGACCAATCACTTTGCTGATTGGTCATGTGAGAAAATGTAAATACAGTTCAGGAGTGGGAGTGTTGTCTTATCATTGCGAATTATAAAGCCTTGTGATAAAATTTAAAAATAAAATTACCAAAGAAATGGATAATGAAATGGAAAAAATAATTACAGTTATAAAAAATAAATATAGAGTTTTAATACTTATTATTCTGGTGATGGGGATAATTCTTTCAGGGATATTTATTTTTCATTATTGGAAAAACAGTAAAAAATCTCCGTTACATCAAATTGTGTATGAGATGGGCGTAGGAACCAACGGCTGGAAAACGCCTGAAAATATTCCCTTTTCCGAGGATTCTGCAGAAGCTTTGTTTTTAGAGGGCTTACAGTTTTTTGGAGTAGGGGACTATGTGAAGGCAAAAGAGTTGTTTGAAACTGTTTTAACAAAAAACGCAAGTGATCCGGCACTTCAGGGATATAATTTGTTTTTTCTAAATGAAACCAACTACATTTTAACAGGGGTAGGAGACAAAGCCATGGTGGAAAGAACCATGGAAGCCTTAACCTACTATAAACCTTTTAAGGAAGAACGACTTTGGACGGCAGCCTTAACTCTTGCTTACAGCGAAGAAGAGAGAGACTATGGGGTAAGAATGCTGGAGGATTATCTGAGAATTAATCAGGATCTTGCAATAGAAAACTGGGCAGGAATAAAAAACAGTATTGCCATGATGGAATATCTTGACAGAAATTATTCCAAAAGCATTAGAGAGTTCTATGATGTATTACTAAGACTGGAAAACAGAACAATGACACAGGGGCTTAAGGAAGAGCTGGTTTATGCCAGAGAATTTATAGCCAATATGTATTTCCTCTTTGAGGATTTTGAGGGAGCCATAGAATTATACAGCCGACTGATAGCAGACGGAAAAAAGAACAATGAGATGTTAATTTATAGTCACTACATTAATCTTAGTGCCTCTTACATGAAGGTTGGGGAGCTGGATAAGGCGAAATCTACCATTAAGGAATTGGAATATTTACTTCCTGATTTGAACCTCATAATGGAGGATGAGGTTAAGGGTAATATTTTAGAGATCCTGGCCAGTATCGCCATAGAGGAGAATAATTACCATAAAGCAGGAGAATATCTGGAAGAAGCCATGGTGCTTTATGAAGCTGCTGGGGGCCGAAGCTATTACGGTGGCTGGTATTTTGTAGAAATGACATATTGTAAATATCTTCTGCATCAGGGAGAGATTGCAGAGGTCATTTCCCGCTTGGAGCAGATGCAGGCAGATGGAAGCTATCGCCTTTACGGAATAGAAAGAGAGGTTTCAGAGCTGCTATTAAAGGCTTATGAGTTAAAAGGGGATACAGCAAAACAAATTGAAACCTATAAAAATCAGCTGCAAACAGAAATGGAAGCAGAGTCAGATATTAGAAGAGAATATTTAAATTTTTCCAAATATTACAGAGATGCTAACCGATTACAAAATACAAATGTAAAATTAACAAGGAATAATACCTTTACCTTCTTAATTGTTTGTATTTCCATGATTGTCTATACTATCAGCTATTATTTTATTCGCCTGCTTCGTGAAAGGGATATTACTGATGCTCTGACCGGTGTTAATAATCGAAAAAAGCTGAATGGAATTTACAGGAAGTTTCAAAAAAAGGGAGCTCCTGAGAATATAGGTATTATCTTAACCAATATAGATTTTTTTAAAAATTATAATGATAATTATGGAACATCGAGGGGGGATCAGGTTTTAAAAGAGATCTCAGAAATTTTACAGAGCTGTGTGCGAAACTGTGATGATGTTATTCGCTACAGTGGAGAGGAATTTTTACTGATTTTATATGATGTAGAAAAAGACACGGTACTGAATATTTCTCAGCGTATCAGAAGAAAATTAAAGCAGGCAGAGATTGAGCATTTATATTCGGAAATTAGTCCCAGTCTTACCATGAGTATGGGGATCTGTATCAGGAAGGAAAAAGATACAAGAAGCCTTGGGGAAATCGTAGAAATTGCAGAAGGCTTATTGGCAGACGCAAAAAGAATGGGAAGAGACTGTTATAAATTAGAGGAAATATAAAATAGTCAGACGATAAAGCGTTGAAATTAACATATTCTTGAAACATAGACTGGTGTATGATACACTCTTTTTACCCGGGGAAACAGGTGTAAGGCCTGTACGAGCCCGTCGCCGTAATAGCAGGAATACCAAAATCTACCCGAAGCCACATTCGGGGAACAGCCATTGGAGAATTCTGAGAAGGCTGATTTTGACAGCTAAAGTCGGAATATCCGGGAACTCTTGTAGTGCTGCGAGTGCCGGCCTGAGAGAATAATAAGAAAAGAGGAAAAAGAATGAAAGAAAAGCTTATGAAACATGGTTTGTCTTACATTTTTTGCATTATGTTATGTGTGGCAATAACATTAACTGCATCAGGATGTGGGAAACAAACAACAGTAGGTGAACAAAAGCCTGCAACACAGGAGACTGCAGAGGCACTGGAAAGCTCCCCCTCCAAGGACCAGGCGGTCATATTAGGAGAAGGGGAAAAGATGTTTTATTTCTCCAGCCTGGATGATCAGGGAGAAGAAAAGAAATTTGTTATTTACACTGATGCCGTTTATGTAGGAGAAGCTCTGCAAGAGCTGGAGTTGATTGGAGGAGAAGAAGGACAATACGGTTTATATGTAAAAACTGTAAATGGAGTTACTCTGGATTATGATACTTCAGGTATGTACTGGGCGTTTTATGAAGATGGTGAATATGCCATGGCGGGAGTGGATACTACAGAAATTACAGAGGGAGCTATTTATAGCCTGAAGGCTGAGAAGTAATGAAGCTTACCGTAAAAGAGCTGACAGTATTTTCCATGCTGGCAGCAGTCATGTACGTTTCTAAGCTGGTAATGGAGTTTTTACCAAACATTCATTTGTTGGGAGTGTTTGTTGTTTCCTTTACCATTGTGTATCGTAAAAAAGCATTATATCCTATCTATCTGTTTGTATTTTTAACAGGGCTTCTTAATGGCTTTAATACCTGGTGGATTCCATATCTTTATTTGTGGACCGTTTTGTGGGCTGCAGTAATGGTTTTACCTAAGAGGCTGCCACCTAAAGCTGCACCTTTAATTTATATGATTGTTTGTGGCTTGCACGGATTAGCCTATGGAACCTTCTATGCACCGTTCCAGGCATTAATGTATGGATTAAATATGGAAGGGATGATTGGATGGATTATTGCCGGTTTACCCTTTGATATCACTCACGGAATCAGTAATTTTATTTGTGGAATTTTGATTCTTCCCATAGTATCTACATTAAAACAGGCAGAAATAATAATTAAAAATAATTAGAGGATAAAAGGAGAAAAGTATGAAAAGAGCAAGCGGAGTTTTACTTCCGGTTACCAGTATACCATCGTCATACGGTATCGGATGTTTTTCAAAAGAAGCCTATCAATGGATTGATCAGTTAAAGGAAGCCGGCCAAAGCTATTGGCAGATTTTGCCTTTAACACCTACCGGATATGGAGATTCTCCCTATCAGTCTTTTTCATCTTTTGCCGGCAATCCTTATTTTATTGATTTGGAACAACTGATAGAAGAAGGTATCTTAACAAAAGAAGAATGTGATGCTATTGATTTTGGAGATAATAGCTCCTATGTAGATTATGATAAAATGACAGAGCATCGTCTTGAGGTTTTAAAAATTGCTTTTTCCAGAGATAACTATCAGGAAAAAGAGGAATATCTGTCATTCGTTAAGGAGAATGACCGCTGGCTTCATGATTATGCTATGTATATGGCAATTAAAAGTCGATTTGATGATACCTGCTGGATGGAGTGGGCAGAGGATATTCGCAAACGCTGGGACTACTCCATGGAGTATTACAACAGAGAATGTGAAGAAAAAATAGCTTTTTACAAATACATACAATATTTATTTAATAAACAGTGGAAAAAATTAAAAAGCTATGCTAATGAAAACGGAATTGAAATTGTGGGAGATATTCCCATTTATGTGGCTATTGATTCCGCAGATGCTTGGGCTAACCCATCTTTATTTCAGTTAGATGGTAACTATATTCCTACTGCTGTAGCAGGCTGTCCACCGGATATCTTCTCTGAAGATGGACAATTATGGGGCAATCCTCTATATGACTGGACTTATCATAGAAACACCGGCTATGACTGGTGGATCAGAAGAATGGAGCACTGCTTCAGACTTTATGATGTGGTAAGAATTGATCATTTTAGAGGCTTCGATGAATATTACAGTATTCCTTACACAGATACTACAGCCAAAAACGGTCACTGGGAGAAGGGACCGGGAATGGAGTTATTTAGAGCAATTAAGGAAAGACTGGGAGATAAGCAGATTATTGCAGAGGATTTGGGCTTTATGACCCATACTGTAAAGGAGCTTTTAAAGGATAGTGGTTTTCCCGGAATGAAGGTTCTGGCTTTCGCCTTTGATGCCAATGGTAAGTCGGATTTTCTTCCTCATAATTATGACAGAAACAGTGTAGTTTATACAGGGACTCATGATAATGCGACTCTGGTTCAGTGGTTGGAGGAGATGGAGCCTGAGGATAAGGCCTTTGCAAGGGAATATCTGAATTTAAAGGATACGAAGGAAAAGGACGAACCCTGGGATTATATCCGTCTGGCAATGATGAGCTCAGCCAATACCTGTATTATTCCGGCACAGGATCTTTTAGGATTGGGAAAGGAAGCGCGAATGAATTTTCCTTCTACCATGGGAGATAACTGGAAATGGAGAATCGGCGGTAAAATGCTTCCTAAGGAAGTAAGGAACAGGTTTTACGGCTTAGCAAGAATTAGTGACCGTCTTTCTTACGAATGTCAGCATTTAGAATGGCTAAAAAAGGAAGAGGTTAAAAAAGGGAAAGAATCTGAAGAAAAGACAGTGAAGGAATAGAAGAGACAAAAGCTTATTGAGGAAAGATCAATAGGCTTTTGTTTATAATCACAGGGAAAAATTGTCATGGAAAAGAAAAAAAGCAGAATTAACAAATATATTGCAGAGGCAGGAGTATGTTCACGAAGAGAGGCGGATAAGCTGATTGAACAGGGCTTTGTTACTATCAATGGCAGCTTTGCTGCGGCAGGTGACCGGGTAGATGAAAAGGATGTAGTTATGGTAAGAGGAAAAAGAATTTCTGCCGGTCAACCTAAGATTGTACTTGCTTATTATAAAAAGGTGGGAATTACCTGTACAGAAAGAGATTTATATGCGAAAAAAACAGTAATTCAGGATTTAAATTATCCGGTAAGAGTTACCTATGCAGGACGGCTGGATAAGGATTCGGAAGGCCTACTGTTAATGACAAATGACGGAAGCTTAATTCAGGGTCTGATGAGGGCTGCCAATTATCATGAAAAGGAGTATATTGTAAAGGTGCAGGAGGAGATTACCTCAGACTTTATTGAAGCCATGAGTAAGCCGATGTATCTTCCTGAACTGGAAAAAACAACCAGAGCATGTAAGGTGGAAAAGCTTGGAAAATATACCTTTTCCATTATTTTAACCCAGGGAATGAACCGACAAATCAGAAGAATGTGCCAGGAATTAGGTTTTCACGTAAAGAGGCTGAAAAGAATCAGGATAGCAGATGTTACCCTGGGGAATCTGAAGCCGGGAGAATATCGGAGATTAACGGAAGAAGAATTGGAAATATTACATAAAAGAACAGGGACAAAGGGAGAAGAAAATGAGTCCGGAAAACAGAATTAAAGAATTAACCATATTACTGAATGAGGCTTCCAGGGCCTATTATGCAAATGACCATCAGATAATCAGCGACAGGGAATATGATCAGCTTTATGACGAGCTGGAAAAACTGGAAAAGGAAACCGGTATTGTTCTGGCAGGAAGTCCCACAATTAAGGTGGGGTACGAAGCGGTAGACGAGCTTCCCAAGGAGACTCATGAAAGTCCCATGCTTTCCCTGGCAAAAACTAAGGAGAAAGAAGAACTGAAAAGCTGGTTAAAAGGAAAAGAAGCTCTTCTTTCCTGGAAATTAGACGGTCTTACAGTTGTTCTCACCTATGAAAAGGGAGAATTAACAAAGGCAGTTACAAGAGGGAATGGAGAAGTTGGAGAAGTGGTTACCAATAATGCCAAGGTTTTTGTGAATCTTCCCTTAAAGATTCCTTTTAAGGAAACCTTGGTGTTAAGAGGAGAGGCTGTAATTACTTATGATGATTTTGAAAAGATCAATAGCAGAATGAGTGTAGAAGAGGAAAAGTATAAGAACCCCAGAAATTTATGCTCCGGTTCAGTACGGCAATTGAATAATCAGATAACAGCTAACAGAAATGTAAGATTTTTTGGATTTAGTCTGGTAA
Source organism: Lachnospiraceae bacterium (assembly GCA_017558205.1). GTDB lineage: Bacteria > Bacillota > Clostridia > Lachnospirales > Lachnospiraceae > SFDP01. The sequence goes on from JAFYWD010000081.1 coordinate 8,089, forward strand.
AGGCTGAGAACAGAGAGTTTCTTTTCCATGAACAGGAGCTAAGCTTTTTGAAAGAGCAGGGCTTTGAAATTGTGGAATACAAGAAAGTCAGCGGTGATACGCTGGAAGAGGCTATCGAATGTTTTAGAGAAAGAGTAGACCGTTTTTCAGTACCCTCAGACGGGCTGGTGCTGGTCTATGATGATATTGCTTATGGAAAAAGCCTTGGAAGAACTGCCAAATTTCCTAAGGATGCCATGGCTTTTAAATGGAAGGATGAAATACGGGAAACTAAGCTGATTAAGATAGAATGGAGTCCCAGCAGAACAGGATTGATTAATCCGGTAGCAGTCTTTGAACCGGTAGAGCTGGAAGGGACCACCGTAAGTCGGGCATCGGTTCATAATCTTAGTATTGTAAAGGGACTGAAGCTGGGCTATGGTGATACTCTTACCGTATATAAGGCCAATATGATTATCCCCCAGATAGCAGAAAATCTAACAGGCTCAGACACTATAGAGATTCCCGGGGAATGTCCGGCCTGTGGAGGGAGTACCGTGGTAAAAAAAGAAAATGAGGTAGAGGCCTTATATTGTACGAACCCGGAATGCAGTGCAAAAAAAATTAAATCACTGGCACTATTTGTTCACCGGGACGGATTAAACATAGAAGGTTTATCTGAGGCAACTCTGGAAAAATTTGTGGCAAAAGGTTTTTTAAATGATTATCGCGATATTTTCCATTTGGACAAATACAGAAATGAAATTATTGCCATGGAGGGTTTTGGCGAAAAATCCTATCAGAATTTAATTAAGAGTATTGATAATGCCAGAACAGTCAGTCTGCCTAAGGTAATTTATGCTTTGGGAATTGCCAATATCGGTTTATCCAATGCCAAGCTGATTTGTAAAAATTTTCAGTATGATGTGGAGAAGATGCTTTCAGCAGACGTAGAAGCCCTTTCTTCCATTGACGGAGTAGGAGAGGTGATTGCACGGGCCTTTACTTCCTATTTTTCTGATTCCCGGTATAGAGAAATCTTTCTTGATTTGTTGAAGGAATTAACAATAGAAAAGGAAGTAACTGTTACAAATGAGCAGGTTCTGCAGGGGAAGACCTTTGTTATTACAGGAAGTCTGGAACATTTTGAAAACAGAAACCAGCTAAAAGAAAAAATTGAGCTTTTAGGGGGAAAGGTAACGGGAAGTGTTACCTCAAAAACCTTTGCTCTAATCAATAATGATGCTGCTTCCAATTCCTCCAAGAATAAAAAAGCTGCAGAACTGGGTGTGGCAGTGATAACAGAGCAGGAATTTATAGACAGCTATTTGAAACAGGAGATGTAAAATGAGAGGAGCCTCTAAAAACTGAAGCTTTTCTATATTAAACAGCAAGAAATCTAAACAAAACTAAAAAAAATATAAAATTACAAAAAAGACTTGATTTTATCACAGCGAAATAGTATTATAAAAGAGCAGTAGATGAGAAATAAATTTCTCTTAAAGAATGGAAAAACGGAAATCGCCCCTTTCTCTTTTCGTTTTCCATTCTTTTTTTATTGTCTTTTTTCGGTTATTGTCCTTATGATTTATCTGGGGGTTAGTTGCAGTAATATTTTTTCTATGTTAGAATTTACCATGTCTGTATGAAAATTTCTGAAAACTTTAAGAGTATTTTTAGAAATTAAGCTAAAAAATAGTATATAATTAAAACCATATAATAAGAGAGAAAAGAAAGGGAAAGATTATGCCCATTAAGATACAAAGTGACTTACCTGCCAGGAATATTCTGGACAATGAAAATATTTTTGTAATGGATGAATACAGAGCACTTCATCAGGATATTCGTCCTCTGCAGATTATAATTTTAAATCTTATGCCGGTAAAGGAAGAGACGGAGCTGCAATTATTAAGAGCCCTGAGTAATACACCTTTACAGGTGGATGTGACCTTAATGAAGATGAACAGCCATATTTCATTAAATACTTCCAGTACTCATTTAAATAAATTCTATAACTCCTTTGAGGAATTAAAAGGGAAAAAATGGGATGGATTAATTATTACAGGGGCACCGGTAGAACAGATGGAGTTTGAAGAGGTAGACTACTGGAAGGAATTATGTGAGATTATGGAATGGTCCAAGTACAATGTTACCTCTACCTTCCATATTTGCTGGGGAGCACAGGCAGGGCTGTATTATCATTTCGGCTTACAAAAGGTGTTACTTAAAGAGAAGATGTTTGGGGTATTTGAGCATAAGGTATCAAACAGGAAGGAGCCTCTTGTACGGGGATTTGATGATTATTTTTATATTCCCCACAGCAGACACACAACAGTACCGGCTGAAGCAATCTATCAATGCAGTGAACTATTGGTAATGGCAGAGTCTGAGGAGGCAGGAGTGCTTCTTGCCATGACAGAGGACGGAAAGCAGATATTTGTCATGGGACATCCTGAATATGACAGATATACCTTAAAAAATGAATATTTCAGAGATAAAGACAAGGGACTGCCGATTCAGCCACCTAAGAATTATTTTCCTGATAATGATGATACAAAAAGACCCGGATTGCAATGGAGAAGTCATTGCAATAATTTATATACCAACTGGTTAAACTACTATGTTTATCAGGCTACACCTTATGAAATATAGGAGGTATTCATGATAGATTCTAATACCATTGCGCTGGAATATATTAAAAAAGAGGATTTTTTAGGCAGCTATAAGGGAATGCGCTATCGTCTTGCCAAAAGACAGGAAACAAAGGAAGCTTCCCCGGAAGAAATGCAGACTGTGATTGAGGTGATTATATGGCCTGAGCCCTATAATTTTTTTAAGACTCCGCAGCAGAAAAAACAGAGAAGATGCTTTGAATTTTCACTGACCGGTAAAGAGGCTGCCGTGGAATGGTTGAATTTACAATATAAAGAACAAAGACCCTTGTGGGATATGGTTTGTAACAGATAAAAAAATAATAATGGGAGAATGTAATGAAACAAAATTTTATGAACAAACTGGAAAGAAAATTTGCTAAATATGCCATTCATAATTTATCTCTTTATTTGATACTTTGCTATGGCTTTGGCTATATTATTTCCATGGTTAACAGTAATTTCTTTCAGTTTTTAACTCTGGAGCCTGCTTTAATTTTAAAGGGACAGATATGGAGACTTTTTACATGGATTGTAGTACCGCCTTCCGGCAGTAATATTTTATTTACCTTAATTATGCTGTATTTCTATTATTCTTTGGGAAACAACATGGAAAGAGTCTGGGGAACCTTTAAATTTAATGTATATATTTTTTCAGGGATGCTGTTTACTATTGCAGGTACTTTTCTTGCCTATTTTATTCTTTTTATGAGTGAAGGAACGGGTGTTATTGGAATTGGACTTTTTGTCAGTACCTATTATATCAATATGTCTATTTTACTGGCTTATGCAGCGACCTTTCCGGAAATGCAGATTGTAATGCTGTTATTTATTATTCCTGTCCCTATGAAGGTAAAGTGGTTAGGGATATTATATGCTTTTATGCTGGTAATGGAGGCAGTACAGGCGGGACTGGTAGGAAAAATTATTATTTTGGCATCTTTGCTTAATTTTATTCTTTTCTTTTTATCCTCAAGAAATAAAAAATATGTACCACCTAAAAGAACTACAGTTTCCTATCAGGAAGGGAAAGAAGTCGTGAAAAAGATGAGACCCATTACAAGACATAAATGTGCCATCTGCGGACGGACAGAGGAAAGTAATCCTGATTTGGAATTTAGATTTTGTTCCAAATGTAACGGTAATTATGAATATTGTCAGGATCACCTGTTTACCCATGAGCATGTACAAGGCAGTTGAGATTAAAAAGAAAGGAATTTTCCGGGTATATGAAAAAAGAACTGGAATTTGCAAAAACTTTGGAAGAAGTGAAGCTACTGGCTAAGCAGCAGCAAAATATAGTATCCAGAGAGCAGGTCGTTGAAGCCTTTGCAGCCATTGATATAAAGGGAGAGCAGCTGGAGCCTGTTTTTCAGTATTTGGATGCTAAGAATATCGGAATCGGTCAGCCTATTGATATCGGGGAGAGATTAACGGTAGAAGAAAAAGATTATCTGGCAGAATATGAGGAGGCCATGAAGGAGCTGGTACCTTTAACAGAGGGACAAAAACAGGCCTATACCATGGCGGCCATGGCAGGAGACAGGGAAGGAAAGGATATGCTGTTTCAAAATTATCTTCCTCAGGTAGTGGATTTAGCCAAGCTTTATATTGGTCAGGGAGTATTGCTGGAGGATTTAATCGGAGAAGGAAATCTTGCACTGGCTACGGGAATGGAGATGCTGGGATGCCTGGAGAATCCTTCGGAAGCTGATGGCATGCTGGGAAAAATGATGATGGATGCCATGGAGGATTATATCAGGGAAAACAGCGAAGCGAAAAAAAGTGATATAGCTCTGGCCGAAAAGGTAAATAAAGTACAGGAAGCAGCGAAGGAGCTGGCAGAAAGTCTGCATAGAAAAATCACGGTAGAAGAATTAGCAGAGGAAACTGAAATAGCCCAAGAGGAAATCAGGGAGGCTATTCGCCTTAGTGGAGAACGGATAGAATTTTTTGAAAAATAAGGAGTTGTTGGTGGAAAACAGGGATTTTAAATATGTAATGCACGATTTAACCAATGTTTATATTGGTACGAAATTCAGCTATGAAGAATTGCTGAAGGAGGATGAGGTGCCGTTTAAGCTGAAGATGATTATCAGTCATTATATTTTAAAGGAGGTAGGTCCTGCTACCAAATTGGAGGATCATATCTTTTATATGAAGGAAACTGATATTTCCTATTTTGTATTTAAGCAAATGAAGGCAAAATTCCGTCTCAATGTATGGAAGGATGAAAAGGATGGAGAGAAAAAGCCGGGCTACAAAAGTCAGGTTTATAAGCTGGAAGAAATTGTAGGAAACAAGGAATTACAAGAAAAGAAGGATATTACCCTGGTAGAGGAGCTGCATATTACTAAATTGGGATTAATGTCAGTTTCTGTATAAGGCTTTAATAAAATTAGGAGAGATAATAAATATTATTTATGAAGATAGAGAATTTGAATGGATATCAACAAGTTGAATATAGATATTTAAAGGATTTACAAAGCGAAGCCTGGGTTTTAGAGCATGAAAAAACAAAGGCCAAGATAATTGTAATAGAAAATGATGATGAAAATAAAGTATTTTATATTGGTTTTCGGACAACACCTAAGGAAAGTACGGGAGTAGCTCATATTTTAGAGCATTCTGTATTATGTGGGTCCCAAAATTTTCCTGTGAAGGATCCCTTTATAGAGTTAGCTAAGGGATCCTTAAATACTTTTTTAAATGCTATGACATATCCGGATAAGACTGTTTATCCAGTGGCCAGCTGCAATGATAAGGATTTTCAAAATTTGATGCACGTATATTTAGATGCAGTTTTTTATCCGAATATTTATAAGCACAATAAAACCTTTTTGCAGGAGGGCTGGCATTATGAACTGGAATCAGAAGAAGCTCCTCTTACCATTAATGGTGTTGTGTATAATGAAATGAAAGGTGCGTTTTCCTCTCCTGATGATGTAATGGAGAGGGAAATCTTGAATTCCTTATTTCCTGATAATATTTACAGTGAAGAATCGGGGGGCGATCCGGAATGTATTCCCTTTCTTACCTATGATCATTTTTTAGAGATTCATAAAAACTATTATCATCCTTCCAATAGCTATATTTTCTTATACGGAAATATGGATATGGAAGAAAAGCTGAAATTTTTGGATGAGAACTATTTATCCCATTTTGATTATTTGTCCATGGATACTCAGATTGAAGAGCAAAGGCCGTTTTCAAAGCCGATGACATTATGCAAGGAATATTCGGTAGCTACTGAGGAGGAGATGGAAAATGGTACCTATTTCAGCTATAACACTGCTATGGAGAATAATTTGAATGAAGAACATTATCTGGCATTTCAGGTATTGGATTATGTATTATGTTCAGCTCCCGGAGCACCACTGAAGCAAAAACTTTTGGAAGCGGGACTGGGAACGGAAATTTACGGTTTTTATGATAATGGGGTAAAGCAGCCTTATTTTAGTATTGTGGCTAAAAATTGTCATCAGGAGCGCAGAGAGGAATTTGTACAGTTAATAGAAGAGACACTGAAGGAGCTGATAGAAAAAGGCCTGGATAAGAAATCTCTGACAGCTGCTCTTACTTATTATGAATTTAAATATAAGGAAGCAGATTTTGGTTCCTATCCTCCGGGACTGGTATATGGACTTCAGATTTTAGACAGCTGGATCTATGATGATAAAAAGCCCTTTCTACATTTAGAGGCAAATGAAACCTTTCAAAGACTTAGGGAAAAAAT
>JAFYWD010000082.1 GCA_017558205.1 Lachnospiraceae bacterium
ACCTTCCACTGAAACAGTATAGTACATTCTTTCTCCACCAAGAGTTAGTACTACCTTATCACCCTCTGCTAAAAGAACACCGTCTTCTAATGCAGTATTATTACGTAATACAGATACAACTACTCCCGGATCTGTATATAACTTCTCTTTTAAACCTCCTGCTGTCATAGCATTTGCAGGTGTCAGTACTACTGACTGTTCTTCCTGATCAATTGCTACCTCAGATGAAACCAGTTTTAATGCAGCTGTACCACTTTCATAGGCTCCAATATCCGGAATACCTACCACAGGATTTCCGAAATAATCCTTTGCACCACCGCTGAAGGAATCCTCTTCCTGGTTACTTTCCATAGGAATACCTGCATTAATGGCAGGAGAACCGGGTAAGAGTTCATAGCAGCTTAAATCTGTCTGATAACCGATTTTTTCTTTTCCCGGTGCATAAGAATCTTCACCATTACCGCCGGCTCCCGGAGCTTTCCACATAGGATCCGCACTGATATTAGGATTTCCCGGATTATCATCAACCGGTAATTCTGCAAAGTTATAGAAAATATTACTCTGCCAGTCATTAATATTATCACCGAAGGTATTTACCGTAGCAGGCTCTTCCCCTTCATAATAGAAAATATTGTTATAAAATTTAATGGGTTCTCTGGCTGCAATAGTTGAGAATAAGAAAATCTCTCCGTCTTTTTTCGCTCTGTCTGTGAAATAGAAGTTGTTATTATAAATCTCTGTTCCCCAGTTAGCCGCATAAATATCGAACATACCCTGTCTGGGATGTGTATAATCATCCTGGCTGATGTTATAACGGATAATACCGTCAAAGCTGCGGTAACCATCTCCTACGTTACAAAGCATCATAAATCCACCATGATTATCATGTACGTAGTTATACTGTACCCAGGTTTTATCATTTAACGCATCAATTTCAATTCCCTGACAGTCGTTTACATATCTGTTGGGATCTGTATCTAATTGACCATGCTGAATATCATAAACTTCATTATACTGGAAAACAGTATTGTCTGAGTTCCAGTTAAACAAACCTACCGCAGGAGTACTGCTGTATTTAACGCAACGTGTTACTAAGTTATATTCAGATACAGCATTTCTACAGTTATCAATAATGGTTCCGTCAGCATCTATATCATGGATATAGTTATTTCCCATGTAAAAATCTTCATAAGGGAAATATTCAAATGCTCTGTTTCCATAAGCAAAGGGTCCCCACTTTTCCTCAGATCTGTAAGCCCAGGGTGTTAAAAAGTTAATTCCGGAACGTCCTACATCATAAATCTCACAATTGGTAATACGAATATCATTAATCTGTGTTTTTACTGCCTGGCTAATATTCATATCATAATTGGTGATAACATTCATCATGATACCACCGGAGGATTTTCCTAAATTATGCTTTGGTCCGTGGAAGCCGTGAATTACCATATTATCTACGTAAATATGCTCTAAGGTTCCGCAGTCCTTTCCCTGAATGGTAATTCCGCAACGATAAACCATTCCCGGATTTTTATAGGTAGTTTCATGCTTGGGATCCTCTAATTCCAAATCGCTGACTTCCCAGTAGGAAACATTATAGAACCAGATTACATAATTAACCTCTACATTATTTTCCTTAGAACCTGCACTCATTACATAGGTTCTAAAGTTTTCTCCCGGCTGTAATACCGGTCTTTCATCTCCCTCACCATAGGCACCGATAGTAATAGGATTTTCTTTAGTTCCTGAACCCTGTGGCTTAAAGCAGCCTACAAAGGTATCGCCCTTTTTAAATAAAATCTGATCACCCGGATAAAAAACAATATCATTTAAAGCATCAATTCCCGGTAAAGGTTTCTCCTCGGAAAGACCGTCATTTGATGCGTTACCGCTTACACTTACATAATAAGTATTAGCCTGTGACTGTGGTAAAGTAAATTCTGTATCTTTTTCCTTCTGCAAATAGGTAACCTTTAAGGTTACTGCAGCCTCTCTGTCAGTCAATCCACGGATAGAAGGATAGGTTAATGTTACCGTTGCATTTTCTGCATCATAAGTAAAATTCTTTACAGACAGTCCTCTCCACTGCTGTCCTTCTCCATCCAGTTTATACTGAAGAGTAAAGTTATCTTTTGCGGGACGGACAGTCGGATCTTCTGTCAATACGATACTTACCGTACCTGTACTGTTGTCTGCTGCTACTGTCTGGATATCTGCAATTACCTCTTCCTCTCCATTGGCTGCCACAGTATATTCCAGGGTAATAGTTTCTCCCGGAGTGGTATCTGTCTTTCCATAGGTAAGATTTACGGTAATAGTCTGTGCTACCGGTTTTGCTTCAACAGCAGCAAAGTCCAGTGTTAGCTTGTTTTCTTCTACCTGACCGTCAGAAAGTACCAGTTCCTTTACTTCATCCGGAGCAATAGATGACTTATAGGTGGCTGAAAATTTATCTGCTGTTAAATCACCCTCATAATTTTCTCTAAAGTTGACTTCAATGGCTCCATTAGTAATCTTAGCTCTCTGAATATCACTTTTTGCTACGATAGTAATATCATCCACATAAGAAGCTACATTTCCTTTTGTTTGCACATAAGCATATACACGGGGAGTTTTTGAGGCATCACTATAGGTAAATTCCAGACTGTATTCCTGCCACTGTGTTGAAGTAATTACCTTTGCATCTTCACCACCGTAGTTTTTTACACCTACCTTATGTACGGCATCTCCCTGTTCACCACTTAATTTTCCCCAAAAAGTAAGAATGTAAGTCTGACCTACAATCATTTCCGGAAAATCCTGCTCTAAAGCAGCTGATGCTGAATCCAGCTTAATACTTTTACTTCCTGAATGAAACTCATCCGTTACTCTTGTTACTGATGCATTGGTGGGATACTTTGACCAACGCTTAATAAATACCTGATTAGTAAATTCTTCCTCAGACTCAAATCCACCGTCTGTAACAAAATTTACCGGTGTATAAGTGTCTGAAGCTGCCTGTACTTTTGCTATACTGCCAAAGCCCGGCAGAATATTCCCCAGTACCAGTGCTGCCGTAAGCAGGGATGCTATCCATCTGCAGCTTTTTTTACTTCTTCTCATACCTTTCTCCTTTTCTTCTATTCTTCTAATTTCACAGGATTTTGTTCCGCTACGGTTTCTATCAAGTAAGGATATAACTCATTCGTAATATATTCCGTGACAGCTGCCTCCTGATTATTTTCAAACCCTTCTTTATTATATATAACTTCTTTGATAGTGATACTTCTTTCTTCCTCATTGTAGGTGTCACTATATTTTTCCCCCGGTTCACCTACTACTAAGAAATCTGCCAGACCTCCGTCTGCTTTGGAAAAAAAACTGATATCATCAGCATCCGCTGTTAAGCTTTCTGTTTTACCGTTTGTCTCAATCTCATAGATAACCTCTTCGCGATATTTAAAATTATCCTGATATTTTAAATAAAACGCCTCTGCTTGCTCTAATATCCACTGACTTTCCAACTTCTGAATATATACCAGTAAATCCAGCTCTACCT
>JAFYWD010000083.1 GCA_017558205.1 Lachnospiraceae bacterium
GAGTACTGCTTCCCATGAAGCAGGTACCGGAGGGAGTAAAGCCGGGGGATGAGCTGGAGGTATTTTTATACAAAGATTCTAAAGACAGGTTAATTGCCACAACCAATACTCCTCTCTTGGAAATGGGACAAATCAAAGAGTTAGAAGTAGCCCAGGTAACAAAAATGGGAGTATTTTTAAACTGGGGACTGGAAAAGGATTTGTTGCTTCCCTTCCGTGAACAGACAAGGCTCTTAAAGGAAGGTGACCGTTGTCTGGTAGCCCTTTATATTGATAAGAGCAGCCGTCTTTGTGCCACAGCCAAGGTATATCACTATCTGAGAACTGACAGCCCTTATAAAAGGGAAGATAAGGTAGAAGGCGTGGTTTACGAAATCAGTAAAAATTTTGGAGCCTTTGTAGCGGTAGACGGACAGTATTCCGCCCTGATTCCCAAAAAAGAATTTGTAAAGGATATTCAGGTAGGGCAGCAGATCACTGCCAGGGTAATCGCAGTAAAGGAGGACGGTAAGCTGGATTTATCCATCAGAGAAAAGATACCGGCCCAGATGCTGATTGATGCCCAAACGGTGCTTCAGGTAATTCAAAGCTTTGACGGAGCCTTACCATTTAATGATAAAGCCAATCCGGAAGTAATTAAGCGTGAAATGGGAATGAGTAAAAATGAGTTTAAGAGAGCAGTAGGCCATTTATTAAAGGCAGGAAAAATAGAAATCACCGAAAAATCCATTCGTTTAAAATAAAATTTTGTATACTTCCACAAAGTAAATGCCATTGCGGAAATGGAAAAAAAAGGATATAATTGGTGCATAAGAAATAGTAATAATCAAAAGAAAAATCATATAAAAATATAGTGATATGTCAAGAGTGACAGAGAGGAGATTTCAAATGAAAGTACAAAATATCAGTAATGTAGACAAATTTTTCCAGGTAATTGACAGTTGTTCCGGTAAGGTAGAATTAGTAACAGGTGAAGGAGACAGATTAAATTTAAAATCTAAGCTTTGCCAGTATGTTTCCATGGCTAAGATTTTTTCTGACGGAACAATTGCAGAATTAGAAATTATTGCTTATGAGCCTGAAGATATCAAAAAGTTAGTAAACTTTATGATGGAGAACTAAAATAATAAATAAAATAATAAAAAGGAAATCCGGGATAAGGATTTCCTTTTTACTTTTGCACAAAAATCTGTTGCAATGACTAAACAAGCATATCAAAATTAGAGCCAATATGTGGATTCACACTTCGTTCCATGGCTGCAGAATCGATGATAGAAATCAGACCCTGACCTAAGACTTCGTTAGTATCCAAAGCTTTGTCCAGCATAGCTGTTCCCACCTGTGTAAGAACAGAACTTTGTGATAGATTTACGGATAATCCTGCAATATCCATAGGCACCTCTTTCCGCCTGTAAGGCATTGAATTTTGTAGGAACTCCTACATAGAATTTATCGGAAAAAGGGAAAGCTTACTTTAGTTGAAATAGAAAGAATGATTATGATATACTGTATAAAATTATGAGCTAAAAAAAGGCTGCAAATCCGGCAACTTTCCTATCATGGAAAGAGGAAGAATAGAAAGATTAGAAGCAGGGAAAATATAATGAAGAATAAGATTTTAAGCAATTCTCTGAATAAGTCAGGAGTAAGAGAATTGCTGCGTAAAACCGGCGAATATGTGGAAAGCGGAAGTTTAAATACTGTAGTCAGTCTTTCCAGCATAAAGCTGATAAGAGCAATGGAAAATGAAGAATACGGACGTATGATTACCCTGGCGGATATGATAATTTTTGAAGATATTGAGGTTTTAAAGGCACTTGGGATTGCTACACCTGCCAGAAGCAGAGAGGTAGAAGAGAATAAATATCTGAAGGAATTTTTAAGGAAGCTGGTAAAGGAACAAAGAGAAATTTTGTTAGCAGCAGAGAATGATGAACAGCTGGAGCTTCTGGAGAAGGAATTAAAAAGTTTGCAGAGCAATCTGAACATTGTGGGACGCAGTGCGGCAGACAGATATTTATCGGACAAGGAGTCTTTCATTAATAGTGTAAATCTTCTGGCGCCTGAGGTTGTATTATCACGGATGAGCTCTTCCATGGATCTGGAGATTTTGTATGAATACAGTAATTACTTAAATGCCTCCCTGTGGATGGTATTACCGGACAAATTGGTAGAAAATAAAAAAGCAGGATGGTTAGACAAAATCAACAAATTTATTTGTAAAAAGCTATTGAATAAGAAGATAAATCATTCAAAAGATACAGAAAAAAGTGGTTTGTAAGGTTTGCAAGCTGCTTTTTTTTATTTTTTTGACAAAAATACCAAAAAACAGAGAAAAAAGTATAGATTTTTTTGGTATTATACATTAGTATGAATATGGGTATGTACTAGCAAAAACAAAGGACGGCATATTAATGTCCGGGAAAAGGAGAAGGAAATGATTTCCAATCAGATATTACAAAATACAATCGAAGGACTGAAAGCAATTGGACGTGTAGAGTTATGTGTAGTAGATGCAGAGGGGAAAACTTTAGCGGAGACTTCGCCTGAGTTATTAAAAAATGCCTCTACTGCATTGGAATTTGCCAAATCCCCGGCATACAGCCAGGATGTGGGAGGTAATCAGTATTTTAAGATTTATGATGAGCAGCAGCTGGAATATATGTTGATTGCTATAGGAACAGGGGAAAATGTTTACCTGGTAGGTAAGATGGCTGCCTTCCAAATTCAGAATCTGCTAGTGGCCTATAAAGAGCGGTTTGATAAGGATAATTTTATTAAAAATCTTTTATTGGATAATCTGCTTCTGGTAGATATATACAGTCGTTCCAAAAAGTTACACATACAGCCGGATGTAAAGCGTGTTACTATGGTTATTGAAGGAAAGGTAAAAAAAGAAACTAACCTTTTAGAGCTGATGCGCAGTAATTTTGGTGCCAACAGTAAGGATTTCATTACAGCCGTAGATGAGAATAATGTAATTGTAGTAAAAGAAATAGAAAGCTCAGATTTCACGGGAGAAATAGATAAGGTAGCAGCTGCCTATCAGTCTACCCTGGAAAAAGAAGGGGTAACAGAAGTAAGGATTGCCTACGGTACCCTGGTAAAAGAGATTAAAGAGGTGAGCCGTTCCTACAAGGAAGCAAAAATGACCATGGACGTTGGTAAGATTTTCTTTGGGGACAGAACCATCATTGCCTATAATGAATTGGGAATCGGACGTTTGATTTATCAGCTGCCCATACCATTATGTAAAATGTTTATCCGGGAAATTTTCGGGGGAAAGAGTCCGGATGATTTTGATGAAGAAACCTTAACTACCATAATGAAGTTTTTTGAAAACAGCCTGAATGTTTCAGAAACTTCAAGACAGCTGTTTATCCACAGAAATACTCTTGTTTATCGTTTGGATAAGCTTCAGAAAACAACAGGTCTGGATTTAAGAGTCTTTGAAGATGCCATTACCTTTAAGATTGCTTTGATGGTAGTTAAATATATGAAATATATGGAAACTTTAGGATATTAGGAGAGTAGAAACGTGGCGTTATTTAGGCAGGTAAAGAGTAAGAAAATACCAAATGAAAATATTATAGTTCTTGAAAATGTCTGTAAAGCTTATGCGACCGGTGCCCCGGCTCTGAGTGGTGTAAATCTTACTATTAAGCAGGGGGAATTTGTATTTATTGTAGGAGACAGCGGCTCAGGAAAATCAACTCTGATTAAGCTGTTATTACGCGAATTATTGCCGACCTCAGGAGAGATTTATGTAAATGGACAGAATTTACAGCATATTAAAAGACGTAATGTACCTAAATATCGAAGAAATTTAGGAGTGGTATTTCAGGACTTCCGCCTGTTAAAGGATAGAAATGTATTTGACAATGTAGCCTTTGCTCAAAGAATCATCCAGGTTCCGGGAAGAGAAATCCGAAAAAATGTACCTACCATCTTATCAGTAGTGGGACTTGCCGGTAAATACAAGGCAAAGCCCAGACAGCTTTCGGGAGGAGAACAGCAAAGAGTGGCAATGGCCAGAGCCTTGATTAATCGTCCGCCTATTCTGCTTTGTGATGAGCCTACCGGAAATCTTGATCCTAAGAATTCCTGGGAAATTATGAAGCTTCTGGAGCAGATCAACCAGAAGGGTACTACCATTATTGTGGTTACTCATAACAGGGAGATTGTGAATGAGATGCAAAAGCGTGTGGTAACCATGAAAAAAGGAATTATCGTCAGTGACGAGGAAAAAGGTGGTTATATCGATGAGGATTAGTACGTTATTTTATATAATGAAGCAGGGGATTGCCAATATTTTCCGTAATAAGTGGTTTTCTCTGGCTTCTGTAGCTACTATCAGTGCCTGCCTTTTGTTGTTTGGTATATTTGTAGCAGTAATTATGAACTTCAACAATATTGTAAGAACGGCAGAGCAGGGAGTTTCTGTAACAGTATTTTTTGCAGATAATATTTCCGAGGCCAGAATTCTGGAAATCGGAGAAGACATTGAAAAAAGAGTGGAAGTGGCAAAAATCGAGTATATTTCTGCAGAACAGGCCTGGGAAGATTTTAGAATGGAATATTTCGGAGAAGAATATTCTGATGGTTTTACGGAAAATCCCCTGGAGAATTCCTCTAATTATGAGATTTATCTGTCAGATGTATCTCTCCAGGGAAGTTTGGTATCCTATCTGGAATCCATTCCGGAGGTAAGACAGGTTAACAGGTCTGAGATTACGGCATCTACCTTAAGCGGAATGAATGCTTTAATCGTTTATGTATCTATTGGAATTATTGCCATTCTTTTTGCTGTCTCTGTATTTCTTATCAGCAATACCGTAATGATTGGAATACAGGTACGTAAGGAAGAGATTAATATTATGAAATATATAGGGGCAACAGACTTTTTTGTACGTTCCCCCTTTGTAATTGAAGGCATTATTATCGGTGGTGTAGGCTCCGTTCTCCCACTTGGACTTTTATACCTTATGTATAATATTGTAGTGGAATTTATCGCACAGAAGTTTACGGTAATCAGCTCCTTTTTAAGCTTTTTGCCTGTAACAGAGATCTTTCAATTATTATTACCGCTCTGTCTTGCAATGGGCATTGGAATCGGATTTCTTGGAAGCATGATAACCGTGAGAAAGCATCTGAGAGTATAAGGATTAGAAATGAAAAAGAGATTTAAATATTTAGCATTAGTTTTAATTTTGGGTATCCTCCTGGGCTGGATACCGGAAAAAACAGAGGTAGGAGCAACTACAGATGTTCATGCCAATATCCAGCAAAAAAAGGAAGAGATCAATAAGGCAAAAGAAGAAAGAGAAAAGCTGAAAAGCGGTTTAAGTGATGTAAAGAAGTTAGTACAACAGCTGGAAAAATCAAAAAACAGTTTAAAGGATTATGTAAAAGAGCTGGATGGACAGCTGACAGATATCGGAGAAAAAATTGAAGAGTTAAAAGCCCTGATTCAGGAAAAAGAACAGGAAATTGAGGAAACCCAGAAGGAACTGGAGGAGGCAATCGCTACCGAAGAAAAACAATATGAAGAGATGAAGATCCGTATTAAGTTTATGTATGAAAAAGGGGATCAGTTCTATCTTGATATGTTAATGGGAGCCTCCAGCTTTGGAGACATGATTAATAAAGCAGGCTATGTAGAAGCAATTTCTGCTTATGACAGGGGCAAGCTGAATGAATATGAAGAGAACAGAATGCTGATAGAGGTTATCAAGGAAAAGCTGGAAGAGGAGGAAGCTGCCCTTCAGGAAGCGAAAGCTGCAGTAGAAAAGGAAGAGGAAAATCTGGAAATCCTGATCGATAATAAGAATAAAGAAATTACTGCCTATGAATCTGATATTGCTACTCAGGAGCAGGCAATTAAGGAATATGAGGAATATATCAGAGAACAGGATCAAATGATTGCTACTTTGGAAAAAGCCCTAAAGGAAATGGAAGGAAGTAAAAGAACTTATGACGGCGGAGTATTTAAGTGGCCGGCACCTTCCTATACAAGAATCAGCGATTCTTTCGGTTGGAGACATCATCCAATTTTAAATAGGCAACAATTCCACAATGGTGTTGATATGGCTGCACCCGGTGGTTCTCCTATTTTGGCAGCTTATGACGGAACCGTAGTAGCAGCAGGATACAGTAGTACTATGGGAAATTATATTTATCTGAATCACGGAAGCGGTTTGGTAACTATTTATATGCATGCTTCTGCCCTATATGTTTCTACCGGACAGGAGGTTTCCAAGGGAGCTAAGATTGCGGCAGTAGGTACTACCGGAAGATCGACTGGAAATCATTTGCACTTTGGTGTGCGTCTGAACGGTAATTATGTGGATCCTATGGCATATTTTAACTAAAGAAAAACATATAATATCATAAAAGGGTGTTATGTAACGCTCTGGAGGAGCTAAATGGAAGAAAATAATCAACAGCCCATACAAAGGAACGGCTATTGGGGAGGACTGTTAAGTGGTCTGCTTCTGGCCTTGTTAGTACTGGGAGTCTGGTATATAGGAAGTCAGACCTATGATATTTTTAAGGCAAAAAAAATAGCCAATTCACCTCAGGCAAAAGAAGAAGGAGTTTTACTGGATGAGTATACAACCTCCAAGGTAGAGGTAATTGAGGATACTATCAGACAGTATTATTTGGAGGATACCGGTTCTGAGGTTTTAGAAAATGGGATTTATTCCGGAATGGTAGCAGCCTTGGGAGATCCCTATTCTACTTATTATTCTGCAGAGGAGCTGCAAGAGATTCAGATGGGTGCTGAAGGAATTTATTATGGGATAGGTGCCTATATTTCCAAGGGGGCTACTGATGAATTTTGTACCATCAGCGGAGTGATTGAGAATACACCGGCAGAAGAAGCAGGGCTTCGGGAAGGTGATATTATCTACGAAGTTGACGGGATTTTAACACAGGGGATGGATACCACTGAGGTGGTTTCCCTGATTAAAGGTGATGAAGGAACTAAGGTAGTACTTACTCTGGTAAGGGACGGGGAAGATGACTATCTGAAAATAGAGGTAGAACGAAGAAAAATAGAAAGTCCTACTGTTACCTTTGAAATGAAGGACAATAATATTGCGTATATTCAGATTACGGAATTTGACGACGTGACAGAAACACAGTTTTCTAATGCCTTAACGGAAGCCAGAGCTATGGGAATGGAAGGGCTGATTCTTGACTTGAGAAGTAATCCCGGTGGTAACTTATCTACCGTGTGTGAAATTGCCAGAATGGTATTACCAAAAGGTTTAATTGTATATACGGAAGATAAATACGGTAGCAGGGATGAATATACCAGTGACGGAAAGCAAAAGCTGGAGGTTCCGGCAGTAGTGCTGGTCAATGATTATAGTGCCAGTGCTTCTGAAATTTTAGCCGGTGCCATGAAGGATCATGGTGTGGCAACCATTATGGGAACTACCACCTTTGGAAAGGGAATTGTTCAAAGAATTATTTCCTTATCAGATGGTTCTGCGGTAAAGCTGACAGTAAGTAAATATTATACACCTTCAGGAGCAGATATCCATGAAAAAGGAATTGAACCGGATGTAGAAGTAATTTTTGATAGTGAAGCATATTATGAAAATGATATTGATAATCAGATAGAAGAGGCTATGACATTACTAACGAAAGAAATTGGAAATAAGTAAATAAAAGATAAAAGGCTATATGGATTTTTGGGGAAAGTCTGTAATAGCCTTTTTTGGTCTTTTATCAAATCAGGAGATATTACTGAGAAGGTTGAGAATAGTGTAACAGGAAGTCCGGGGCTAAACTGTTACAGAATAGTTAACGAGGGGAATAACATGCCAAAGGGAAATAAGCAGAAGGTAAAGCTGATCTATTTAATGAAATATTTAATGGAACAGACAGACTCAGAACATAAGGTAACTATGGGTGATTTGCTGAGTTATCTGGAAAGTGAAGAAATTAAAGCAGAAAGAAAAAGTATCTATAGTGATATAGAAACTATAAGGGATCTGGGAATTGATGTGGTTGGTGAAAAGGAGGGAAGAGGTTTTCATTATTATATAGCAGCAAGAGATTTTGAAGTAGCAGAATTAAAGCTGTTGGTAGATGCCATACAGTCCTGTAAATTTATTACAGAGAAAAAGTCAAGAAGCCTGATTAAAAAGTTGCAGGGACTTGTCAGTGTTCATGAAGCCAAGCAGCTGCAACGTCATGTGTATATGGCCGGGAGAAGTAAAACAGCCAATGAAAATATTTTATACAATATAGATGCCATACATAATTCTCTGAATCAAAACCGGCAGATTTCTTTTTGTTATTTCCAATGGAATACAAAAAAAGAGATGGTGTTAAAACGAGAGGGGGAAAGATATGTGGTAAGTCCCTGGGCTTTATGTTGGGAGGATGAGAATTACTATCTGATTGCCTTTGATGAGAGCAGAAGTGAAATACGCCATTACCGGGTAGATAAAATGTTAAAGCCGAGAATGGAAAAAGAAAAAAGAAACGGCAAGGAAATTTTTAGAAATTTCCATATGGCAGAATATAGTCAGAAAAATTTTGGAATGTTCAGAGGAGAGGAGGAAACGGTAAGCCTGTTGGTTCATCCCTCTTTAATCGGAGTTATGATTGACAGATTTGGAAGAGATTTAATGATCTTTCCGGCAGAAGAAGGCTGGGTTAAGATTCATGTAAAAGTTTCTGTCAGTAATCAGTTTTTTGGCTGGATATTCGGACTGGGAGAAGGAGTACGTATTATAGGCCCTGAAAATGTAGTGGGGAAAATGAAGCAACAACTGAATGTACTGAATGAAAAATATAGTTAACTGAGGTACGGTGCAAGACTCCTATAGTGAAAGGCATAAAGAAGATATTTAAGGAAAAAATGTAACTATGAAGATACTAAATAGTTAGAAATTAAACAAAAGAGAGGGGGAAGAGTCTTGTGGAAAAAATCATGGAGGTAATTATTCATCTGGTAGTAACTGCCTGTGAATTTATGGGAATTACGGTAGTTATTATTTCTACCATGGGAGCCTTTTACTTATATTTGAAAAGTCTGATTAAAAGGCAGGAGGAGGATATTAAGTTTCGTCTGGCTAATGGGCTGGCCTTAAGTCTGGAGTTTAAGATGGCGGCAGAGATTTTAAAAACCGTACTGGTCCGAGATATGGAAGAACTGGTAGTACTGGGAACGGTGATTATTTTAAGGGCACTATTATCCTTTTTAATTCATTTTGAAATGAAGCAGGACAGAAGAGAGGAAAAAGAATGAGAAGAAAAGTACAAAAGAAATTAGTAAGCTTATTATTGATCCTTGCAATGATCTTTCAAATTGCGGGAGTACCCGTAAAGGTCAGGGCAGAAGAGGGAGCTCTCCCACAAGGAGAGGTGGAAAATGTACAGGATAATGTTATTGTAATTGACCCTACTGAGTATGGTGCTGACCCTACCGGTATAGCAGACAGTACTTATGCTATCTGGGAGGCATTTCAGGCAGCAAAAGAGGCCTCCGAAAATGGGTCAAGGCCGGTTAAGGTAGAATTTCCCAAGGGAGAGTATCACATCTATAAGGATACCTCACAGCAGAGGGAATATCATACCTCTAATACCAGTAGTACGGATTATCCTATAAAGTATATTGGATTATTGATAGAGGATCAGAAGAATTTTACCCTGGAGGGAAATGGTTCTTTATTTATGATGCATGGAAATATGATGGCTCTTGCAGTGGTACGTTCTGAAAACGTGACTCTCAGAAACTTTTCCTGGGATTATGCAGTGCCAACCGTAACGGAAATGACAATTATCGGAATGGAAGATAATTACACCGATTTTTATATTCCCCAATGCTTCCCTTATGAAATTCAAGGCAATACCATTAAGTGGAAAAGTGATATCAGTCCTTATACAGGACAGCCCTATTGGACAAAAACCGGAGAACATGAAGGTACCTACGCTGTTCTTGCCTACCATCCTGATGAGGAAATGACAAGGCAATATAACCCGGGGTCAGGACCCTTCACCAATGCAACAAGGATAGAGCAGCTGGCAGAAAATAAGGTAAGAATTTATTATTCCTCCCGTCCCGCCATGCAAAAGGTTGGTTTAGTATTACAGTTTTGCAGCAATAATGTAAGGCATACTACCGGTGCCTTTACCTGGGAAAGTAAGGAGGTAATGGCAGAAAATATCAATATTCACTATATGGATGGCTTTGGCTGGCTGATTCAGATGAGTGAAAATGTATCTTATAAGGGCTGTAATCTGATGCCAAGAGAGAACTCCGGTCATATTACCGTAAGCTTTGCCGACGGAATCCATGCCTCCGGAGCTTCCGGAAAAATTCTTATAGAGGATTGTAATTTTGCCCATACCCATGATGACCCCATTAACATCCACGGAACCTTTACCAGAGTAGAGCAAAGGATTGATGATTATACCTTAAAATTAAAATATATCCATC